>NZ_JAAOQS010000116.1:0-26293 GCF_011603105.1 Rhodococcus sp. A14
CACCGTGCCGGAGGAGCTGATCGCGACGATGGCCAAGGATTCGATCGTGTTCGCGTTGTCGAACCCGGACCCGGAGATCCACCCGGACATCGCCCGCAAGCATGCGGCGATCGTGGCCACCGGACGCTCGGATTTCCCGAACCAGATCAACAATGTACTTGCCTTCCCCGGGGTGTTCCGGGGTGCGCTCGATGCCGGTGCCCGCCGGATCACCGAAGGTATGAAGCTCGCCGCCGCCGAGGCAATCCTCTCGGTCGTCGGTGACGAGCTGGCTGTAGACAAGATCGTTCCCAGCCCGCTCGATCCTCGCGTCGCCCCCGCTGTCGCGGAGGCAGTCGCCGCCGCTGCTCGTGCAGAAGGCGTCACCGACTAGCGAGAATCCACCCGAGCACCCCGATCCGGAACCCGCACCCACGGTTCCGGTGTCGGGGTGTTCGCGACGGATCCGGCAGTCGGTGATCCCAAGTGTCTTTTCCGGTGGGTGGCCGGCGCGCGCGGTCCTGTCGTAATGTCGCAGGAGAGCGTAAATCCAGGAGGTCCACCATGGCTCCAGTGCGCGTTCCATTGTCAGTAGAGCTGTCGTGGCGTCTTCACGCGACGCGGACAGCGAGATTCGGTCATGAGTGACGGGGCCCCGATCCTGATGACCGGTGTGGGCGGTGGTTACAGCAGTATCAGCCGGCTGGTCGCCGAGCAGCTGCTGCGCAGTGGCGAGCCCGTGCGGGCGATGGTTCATCGCGATGACGGCCGCGCCGACGCACTACGGGAGCTGGGAGCGGACATCGTCGTGGGCGATCTGACCCGCCCCGGCGACGTCGCCGCGGCGCTGACGGGCGTGACGCGGATGTTCTTCAACATGAGTGTGTCCGCGGACTATCTCGAGGCGGCCGCCGTTGTGTGCGCGATCGCCGACGAGCGGGGCGATCTCGAGGCGTTGGTGAACATGTCCCAGATGACGGTGTCGCAGATGACGTCGACCAGCACCGACGAGTCTCGGCACCAACGGCTGCACTGGCTCGCCGAGCGCATCATGAACTGGTCCGGTCTGCCCGTCGTCCACGTCAGACCCACAGTCTTCCTGGACAATCCGCTGTTCACCGTCGTGGCGAGCCGTTCCGTCGCCGAACGCGGCGTCTTGGCCTTGCCGTTCGGTACCGGCAGGACCTCGCCCGTCGCCGCGACCGACGTGGCCCGAGTGATCGCCGCCATTCTTCAGGATCCAGCAGGGCGAATCGGGCAGGTTTTCGAGCTGACCGGCCCCGCCGTCCTGGACATCGACGGCCTCGCCGAGCAGTACACGCGTGGCTTGGGACAGTCGGTGACGGGATCCGATCTGCCCCACGACGACTTCGTGGAGTTGTTGAGCGCCGTTCCCGACATCTCGTCGCACACCGTGCAACACCTCCTCACCGTTGCCACACTGCACCGCGACGATCGCTACAACCGGTTGACCACCGACGTCGAGGACGTGACCGGCCGGCCCGCGCAGTCGGTCGAGCAATACGTCGCCGCACACCGCGAGCTGTTCTCGAAGCCGGCCGCCGCCGGGTAGTGAGGGCCGAGAATCGCCACTACTTGCGCCACCCGTTCGAGCGGCGATCACGTCGCTCGCACCCATGACCTTGCGACGTCGCATACTGTGCCGATGATCTTTGAACATGCGCTGCTGTCCGTGACACCCGCGAGGGTCGAGGAATTCGAATCTGCATTCGGGCAGGCCGAGGCGATCATTTCGTCGATGCCGGGATTCCTGCGACTGCGATTGTCACGCGGCCTCGAGCGACCGAATGTCTATCTCCTGCTGGTCGAGTGGGAAGAACTCGAAGACCACACCGAAGGCTTTCGGCAATCGTGCCGGTACCAGGAGTGGAAGGACCTGCTGCACCACTTCTACGATCCCTTCCCGCTCGTGGAGCACTACGCGCCTGTCCGCGAAGTGTGATTCGACGCCTCGCCGAGGCTGGCGCAACACGCGGACACCAGTCTGGTGGTGGCGGGGCTGCCGCCGTCACCGCAGGACGGGCATACCATCGTGACGGTCCGTGCGATTTCGTCGACGGTGACGGTGAGCGGCACGGCGCACTGGCGGCACCATCTGTGTCGCGTGACGGCGTTGACGTGTGTCGGCGACGCGACGCATTGGTGAATCCACCGTCGGTGCAGCGGGCACGTCGTCCGATCATCGGGGGACAAGGTTCGTGCATCCTCAGCGGCGTCTTCCCTGGCCAGTTGATCACTGAGCATGGTCGCGCAGGTCCGTCTCACCCCAGATGAGTGGTGGCGGGCCGGTGCGGGCCGGATCGCGCAGGAGGTTGTCATGGAGTCACCTCGACGAGATCGAACCGGGAGTGCAATTGCGCCCAGGTGGCCCGGCGACGGCCGTCGCGGGTGCGGTAACCGCTGCCCGGCTCCGGAACCCAGGTCCGCATCAGATCGTCACGTACCGCGGGACGGTCGGTGGGTTCGCACGTGTGCGCCAGCGCGGCGACCAACCACACCCGGGAGGTGGTGCTGCCGGGGGATACCGAGTGGGTATCCGCGCCAAGCGGGTTCGTATTCATGGGTCGTCCTCGCGTCGGTCCCGGTCGCGTTCCCGCACTCGAAAGAGGCTGGCCCTCAACGAGTTGCTGATCCGCGTGGGATTCTCTGTCTGACCTCATGATCCGCCGGCTAGGGTGTGACGAGTGTCTCATTTCCTGACACCAACTGATGCGGGCGACGTCAGATGTCGATGCCGAATTCCTTGATCTTGCGGTAGATGGTGGCCCGTGAGATGCCGAGAGCTGTTGCGGCGGCCTTCTTGTTGCCGTGATTCTCTTCGAGGCTGCGCACGATGGCGTCGCGTTCGAGGGCTTCGATCTGTGTGAGTGTGTGGCGGCTCAGAGCGTGGCACATCGGGGGCAGCTGCTCGACCTCGACGACACCGGAGCGCTGACGCTGGACCACATCGTGCAGAACCTGGCGGAGCTCGGTGACGTTTCCGGGCCAGCTGTACTTGCAGAGTTGGCGCATCGCCGCAGGCGAGAGCGACAAGTCCGCGCCGCGACCGAGCTGCCTCAGTAGATGCGGTACCAAGCTGTGGAGATCGTCGATGCGATGACGCAGCGCGGGCATGGTGACGGTATGGCTGAAGTGGGGAAGGATCAGTGTGTCGAGGTCGGTATTGTGATCGGTTCCGCCGATGGTCGCACCGATCCATCCGGCGTGCTCGCGTCCTTGAATGAGGTCGGCGACGATCCGCTGCTGTGACTCGCCGAGGAGGTCGATGTCGCGCAGGATGACGCTGAATCGGTCTTGCCCGAGTTCCTGTTCGAGTGCCGACAGGGCGGCGCTGTCGCCCGCGAGTTCGGCCACCGTGAAGATCCGTGTGCGGATGGGAATGTGTTCGATGGCAACAGCTTTGAGAGCTGATCCGCGGCCGCTTCCGGTTTCGCCGGACACGGTGACCCACTGTTGTTCACGCGCGCAGCGAGCGATTTGCTGGCAACTGCGACGCCAGGACGCGCTGCTCCCGGTGATTCCGGGCAAGACGCGGATGCTCTCGAGCGCAGGGGATCCCGATGTGGGGATCTCGAGTAGATGCACGTAGAACAAGGCCATCTGCCTCCGGGCGCCGAGCCCGAAGTCCTCGACCGATGACAGCCGGGCCGTCTGCCCGCTGGGCAGGGCGACGATGTGTCGTTGGGTGGCGGGCGCGCCGCTCAGGTCGACGGCGTGTTCGAGCAACGCACCCTGATCCTGGGCATCCAGTGCCACGCGTAGTTTTCGGTTGACGAGAACGACATCGTCTCCGAGCGCCAACACTCCCGTTTGGGGTGACCGCCGACAGGCCTTCAGATAGGTGTTGAGTAATGCGGTCTGGTCCGCACTGGCCTGTGCGAGGAGGCGGCCTTCGATCTGAGCCGTGGCGGATTTGGCGAGGGTGGCCAACAGCGGGCCCCCGTCCTCTACCCAGCCGGTGAGATCGAGCGCGCCGACGAGGGCGCCGGACATCGGATGGGTGATCGGGACACCGGCGCACGCCAGTTGCCCGAGACAGTCGGCGTAGTGCTCGGCGCCCGTCACCAGGGTGGGTTGACGGGTTTCGAGAGTGGTGCCGATGCCGTTGGTGCCGGCGAATTCTTCCGCGTAGCTGTAACCGGGTATCAGTTGGACGTCGTCGAGTGTGCGATCGAGTCGTCGGCTGGCGGTGATCCTGGTCAAGATCACTCCGTCAGCCGAGGTCAGGATGACGCTCACCGGTTCGTCGACCAGTCCGTCCGCGAGCTGCCGCAGGACGGGTTCGGCTGCCGCCACGAGAGGGCAGTCCAGATTCGGCTCTCGCACGAACGGGAGGTCGAGCTGATCCGGGCGCACCTTGAGCGACTTCGATCGCTGCCACGAGTACGAGATGGGCTGGCGAACGGAGCTGTCGAGGTCGTCGTCGGCGAGGAACAGCTCTCGCGCCTTCTGTAGATCCTTGCTGGTCATGCTGTATTTACGCCCCGATCCTCCACCTCTCACGTAGTTGAGAGTACGTCGTCTCGATGTGAGACGGGTCTCAATATGAGACGGGGTGGTGGAGGGCCGGGGTCAGGTCGGGGACGGCCGCGATGCATTGCCATCGACGTGGCCCTTCGCCGCAGATGAAGGGGGATGATCGGTTCGCTGTAGCCGCTCGGCGCACACGTCGAGAAGACGGTGCCGGAGGGTGTCGTCGAGGGGCGGGAAACGGCGCCTGGCCAGGCCTTGCAGGCGCGCGAAGTACTGCGCCTCGGTCCACCCGAACGTGACGAAGATGTCTTCGGCGCTGCCGCCGCCGAACACTGCCCACCGGTTGCCGAACTCCAGGACGAGGTCGTCGTCCCGTTTCGATCGGATGCGTGGTTTCGTGGGTGTCATATCGCACGCCCCGGATTGAGAATTCCGGTGGGGTCGAACGCTGCCTTGACTTCTGCCATCAGGGACCTCTCCACCGAGCCGATCATGGGTTCGAGGTAGCGGCGTTTGAGGTCGCCGACGCCGTGCTCGCCCGTGATGGATCCACCCAGCGCCAAGCATTGCGCCACCATCTCGTCGAAGGCCTGGTGGGCCCGTTCGGCGGCGTCCGGATCTGCGGCGTCGAACACGATCGTGGGGTGGAGGTTGCCGTCGGCGGCGTGCCCGAAGGTGCCGATGAGGAGGCGGTGGTGGTCGGCGATTCGGGTAATGGCGTCGAGCATGTGTGGTAGCCGGGGCACCGGCACGGCCAGGTCGTCGAGCAGAGTGCTGCCGCGGCGCTCGAGGGCGGTCAGCGCCAGACTGCGGGCCTGCATGAGGGCGTCGCCTTCGGCGGGGTCGGTGCTCATGTACAGCTCCGTGGCCGCGGCGGCACGGCACGCGTCCGCGCTGCGCTGCGCTTCCGCCGGGGCTGCGTCGCCGTCGCACTGGATCAACAGCAGCGCACCGGCCGTCTGGTCGAGACCCATGCGGGTCATGTCGTTGACGGCCGAGATAGTGGTGCGGTCCATGAGTTCCACCAGGCTCGGGTCGGCCACCGCCTGAATCGCCATCACTGCGTCGACCGCCCGGACGGGCTCGGCGAAGGCGGCGACGACGGTGGCCGTGCGTGCCGGTGGTCGACGCAGCCGCATGGTCGCCTCGACGATGACGGCCAGGGTGCCCTCGGACCCGACCAGCAGTTGGGTCAGGTTCAATCCGGCGACATTCTTGCGGGTGGTGGCGCCGGTGTGGATGATCCGGCCGTCGGCGAGCACCGCCTTGATCCGGGCGACGTGGTCGCCGGTAACCCCGTATTTCGCGCAGCATGCTCCGCCGGCGTTGGTCGCGAGGTTTCCCCCGATCGTGGAGACGGCGCGACTGCCGGGGTCGGGAACGTACCAGAGTCCGCGCTCCGCCGCCGCGGCAGCGAGATCACCGTTGATCACTCCCGGCTCGACCGTCGCGGTGCGGGACTGTTCGTCGATGGTGAGGATGCGGTCGAGTTTCTCGGTGCTGAGCACGATGCAGCCGTCGATCGCGTTGGCCCCGCCGGCGAGTCCGGTGCCCGCCCCTCTCGTGACGACCGGAATGCCGTACCGGTGGGCGGTTTTCAGGGTTCTCACGACGTGGTCGGTGGTCCGGGCGCGGACCACCGCGATCGGATGCCCGGAGGGGGAGAGCATCGACTGGTCGCGGGTGTAGGCGATCATGGTGTCGCTGTCGGTCACCACGGCATCGCCCAGTGCCGCGAGCAGACCCGCGACGGGACCGGTCGTCACCACGGTCATGCTTGTCCTTCCACAGTGTTGTATTCCGTCGGGTTGTGCACCGCACCGGGTTACCGATTGATCTCCAGTTCGCCCATGCGGGACCAGTCGGTGCCGGGTAGGTCGGTGTGGAGGATGCGCGGTGTCTCGCTCAGTGCCGGGCGCATCGCGTCCAATCCCTTCCGGAAGTGGTCGGCAGCGACGTGGTCGGACCCGGCCTGCCCGTCCCGGAACGCCTCGATCAGCACGAACTCGGCGGGATCGTCTGCGTTGCGATGCCATTCGAACCAGAGATTGCCCGGCTCGGATCGGGTCGCGTCGGTGAACTCCTTGGTGACGAGTAGCCAGTCGTTCCGGTACTTGTCGAGGACCTTGAACTTCACCACGATGAAAATCACGATGGCTCACTTTCTTTCGGACGAATTCCTCACCGCGGGAACGGGGGAGTGGGTCACCGCCTCGCAGGACCGTCGAGGCGGTGACCCACTGCTTGCTCTAGTAGATGTTCGACGGGCGGACCATGCCTTCGGCGAGATCGCCGAAACCGGGCGCCATGATGGCACCGGGATTGCCCAGCACCTCTTCCACGACAGCGGTCTCCGTGGTGATCAGAAGTGCCGCGATCGAGGCCGCGCTTTCGAGTGCGGCGCGGGTGACCTTGAACGGATCGATCACCCCGTCGTCGAACATGTCCCCGTATTCGCCGGTGAGCGCGTTGAACCCGTGCCCGAGCGGCAAACCGGCGACCACCTCGACGACCTCGTCGCCGTCGAACCCGGCGTTGATCGCGATCCAGCGCAGCGGTTCGGCAAGGGCGCGGCGCACGACGTCACACCCGATGGCCTCGTCGCCGGTCAGGTCGAGATCGGCCAACGCCCGATGCGACTGCGCCAGCGCGGTACCACCACCGGAGACGATCCCCGCCTCCACCGCGGCGCGAGTGGCGGCCAGGGCGTCCTCGACGCGCAGCATCCGCTCCTTGAGCTCGACGCTGGTCGCGCCACCGACGCGGATGACGGCAACCCGACCGGTGAGCCGGGCGATGCGCAGTTCGAGGCTCTCCTGGTCCGCCTCGATCTTGGCGCGCTCGTGCTGGGACTCGAGCTGGGCGATGCGGGCGTCGAGCAGTCGCTGGTCCCCGTGCCCGCCGACGATCGTGGTCTCGTTCTCGGTCACGGTGATGCGATCACACGAACCGAGATGCGCGACACTGATTTCGGACAGTTCGATGCCGGTGTCCTTGGCGATCACGTGCCCACCCAGCGCCACCGCGAGGTCTTCGAGCTCGGCGACCCGGCGGTGCCCGAAACCGGGGGCCCGGACGACCACCGACTGCATCGTCTTGTGCATGTTGCCGCCGACGAGTAGTTGCAGCGCCGGCCCGTCGACCTCCTCGGCCAGCACCACCAGGGGCCGGTCGGCGCGCTTGGCCACCTCGATGCTCGGCATGATGTCTTGGACCTGGGTGATCTTCTTGTTGGTCAGCAGGATCAGCGGATTGGTGTGCACCGCTTCCATCCGCTCCGGGTCGGTGACCATGTAGCCGGAGATGTAGCCGTGATCGAACTCGATGCCGTCGACGATGTCGACCGACAGCCCGAGGATGTCGCTCTCCTCGGTGGTGACGACCCCGGACTTGCCGACGTAGTCGACGGCCTTCGAGATGGCGTGCCCGATCACCTCGTCGTCGCTGGCGGCGAGGGTCGCGATCCGCTGCAGATCGCTCTGCCCCCCGATTTGGGAGGCCTGCTCGTGGAGGGAGTCGACGACCACGGACACGGCCCGTTCGATGCCGCGGCGCACCCGCATGGGGTTGGCGCCGGCGTCGACGGACCGCAGCCCCTCGCGGACCATCGCCTGGGCGAGCACGGTTGCCGTGGTGGTGCCGTCGCCGACCACACCATTGGTTTTCATCGCCACTTCCTTGACCAGCTGGGCACCCATGTTGGCGAAGGGTTCGCGGAGCTGTATCTCGCGGGCGATGGTCACGCCATCGTTGGTGATCGTCGGTGGTCCGGTGAGCTTTTCGAGCACCGCGTTGCGCCCCTTGGGGCCGAGGGTCACCTTGACCGCGTCGGCGAGGGCGTTGACGCCGTGCTCGAGCCGCGCCCGGGCGTCCGTGTTGTACCGCAGCTCTTTTGCCATGGCTGATGTCCTTTCGTGCTTCGAGCGGAGGATGCGACGTGCTACGGGACGAGAATCGCGCGGCCGCGCACGCGGCCGGCATCGAGATCGTCGAGTGCTTGCTGGAAATCCTCGAGCCGGTACCGGGTGGTGTGTAACGTGACCTTGCCCTGGGCGGCAAGGATCATGAGCTCCTGGAGGTCGTTGTAGGAGCCGACGAGATTTCCGATGAAGTTGATCTCGGTGGAGATCACATCGATGGTCGGGACGTCGATGTTCTCGCCGTACCCGACGACGTAGTAGTTCCCGGCGCGGCGCAGCATCGCGATCCCTTCTGCGGTCGCGCCGCCCTCGCCGACGAAGTCGACGACGGCTTCGGCGCCGTGACCGCCGGTCAGGTCGAGCACCTGCTGGATGTGGGTGCCGTCGGCGACGATGCCGTGGTCGGCGCCGATCTTCACGGCGAGTTCGACGGCCGCGGGGTTGCGGTCGAGCACGACCACGGTGACACCGGAGATCGCCTTCAGGACCTGGATGCCGATGTGACCGAGTCCGCCGGCCCCGATCACTACGCACACGTCTCCGGGCCGAGTCGTCTTCGCGGCCTTGGCAACGGCGTGGTACGCCGTCAGGCCCGCGTCGGCGAGGGCGGCGACATCGGCCGGTTCGAGCGAGTCGTCGATCCGGACTACGCTGCGGGCGGTGGTGCGCAGATATTCGGCGTAGCCGCCGTTGACGTCGATGCCGGGGAATGTGCTGTTCTGGCAGTGGACGTCGTCTCCGAATCGGCACGCCCGGCACAGTCCGCACGTGATGAGCGGGTGCAGAATCACCTTGTCGCCGACCGCGACATTGGTGACGGCGTCGCCCACGGCGTGGACCCAGCCGGCGTTCTCGTGTCCGATCGTGTACGGCAGCGCGACACCGGACTTCGCCTCCCACTGCCCTTCGAGGATGTGCAGGTCGGTGCGGCACACCCCCGCGCCGCCGATGCGCACGATGACATCGAGCGGGCCCTCGATAGTAGGTTCGGGAATTTCGGTGAGCTGCAGTTTGGTGTGGTATCCCACCACTTGCACGGCCTTCATCGCGGGCTCCTGGTTCTGAGATTGGTGATTCGCGGTGTGGCGCCGACGGATTCGCTGTCGGCGTAGCGGGTGGCGAGCAGGCCGCGGCAGAAGTGCGCGTTGCCTTCCATCGAAATGCGCACCGACTTGGCGAAGCGCAGCCGCATCGGCACCGACTCCGGGGCGATGCGCTTGCCGTCGTCGTCGACGAACACCCGGCTGGCCGGGCAGATGCTCAACCCGATGCCGATCCGGCGACGCAGCAGCGCGGCCTTGGCCTTCCCGGGAGCGAGGTCGCTGAGGGTGAGCCGGTAGATCTCGTTCACACCCACATCGGTGGTCTTCAGGTGCGCCTCGACACACCGCTCCATCGCCGCGGCGTGTGCCTTGGACCGGAACGTTCGGCGCAACTCGTGCAGACTCTCCTCCGCCTCGGAGCCGAAGGTCCCGACGTATCCGGCGTCCGCCGCGAGACCGGCGTTGATCTTGTCGCTGTCGTGATGGTCGTCGAGCAGCACCCGCACCTCGCCGATGTCCTCGACCAGACGCAGGGCGTCGAGGGCGTCGGAGGCCATGAGGTAGGCGAAGTTCGGCGAGCAGAACGCGGTGGGCAGCCGCAGGTGCACGGTGACCCCGTCGTCGTCGAGGGTGACCGACCGGACGAAGCCGAGATCGGTGATCGGCTCGTCCAGTTCCGGGTCGGTGACCGTCGACAGGGCCATCAGGACGTCCTGTTCGGTGCAGACGACGGCGGCGGTCATGACGACACGGTTTCCCGCGCCCCGGCAGCGACCTCCACACCTTCCTGCCCGGCCGGCTCGGCCAGTCGCAGGTTCGCGGGAACGTCGATGTCGTACAGCGCTGCCGCGTTGAGGCCGAGGATCTTCTTTTTCTGCTCGACGGTGATCGGGGCGTACTCGCCCTGCATGTCCTCGGGGATCTGGAAGTCGACGAACTTCTCGATCAGCCACTTCGGGGTCCACAGCGCATAGTCGCTGCCGAACAGGATCTTGTCCTCGCCGATCCAGTAGAGCAACTCGCCGATGATCTGGGCGAAGTAGCGGGGCCGGGTGTGGATGAACGGAAGGGCAACCGCCAGGCCGCCGTACACGTTCGACTCCTGGGTGGCGATCCAGCAGAAGTCCTCGAGGCGCGGCAGGCCCACGTGCTCGACGACGAACCGCAGGTCCAGGTAGTCGGTGGCGACCTTGTCGATGTCGGAGACGTCGAACGCGTCGCGGTCGAGGGGACGGATCGTCGGACCCTTGTGGACGTGAATGTTCTTGATCCCCAACTCGATGCACTCTTCGAGGTAGCGCCGCGACCAGGGGTCGTCGAGTTTGTAGCCGCGGGAGTCGCCGTGCCATTCGGCGGTGTAGAGCTTGACGCCCTGCAGGTTCATCCGGTCGGCGTCCTTGCGGAGCTGTTCGAGCCCGGCCTCCTCGTGGCGGGGATCGTAGGCGTGGTTGTAGGTCAGTTTGCCGGGGTGCTTGGCGACCAGGGCGAGTGCTTCGTCGGTTCGCCCGAATCCGTTGTGGTAGAAGTCGCTGAGCAAGGTGGCCTGGAAGATCGCGTGGTCGACGTATCCCTCCACGAAGATGTCACGCTCGAAGCGTTCGCTGCCGTAGTACGTGTAGGTGTCGTAGTCCCACACGACCTCTTCGGGGCTGAGGTTCTTGTGATAGTCGTAGAAGCAGTCGATGAACTGCTTGCCATGTACGTTCTTCTGGTTCGACTCGCGGGCGTCCCAGACGTGTACGTGACCGTCCACGATGAAGTATTTCTGACCGTCCTTCTGATACATCGGGTCCTCGCTTGGTCCTGTTTTTCGGATGGGCTGGGGGTGTCCGGGGCCACCCTGTGTGGCCCCGGACGGCTGCGATCTACTGCGCTGTGAGGTCGAATCCGATGTACTCGGCGGCGTCCTCCGGGCTGGCGAACAGCAGGGTCTTCTCGTCGAGGTGGACCATGCGCCCGTAGTGGGTGGAGCTGATCTCCTCGAAGATGGACCCGTCGAATTCCTGACCCAGGGCGTCGGTGAGTTCCTCGTAGTCGAAGTCGAGCAGGCGTTGGCCGTCCACGCGGATCATCGACGGGTACTCGGTCAGCTCCACACCGTCCTTGGCGCCCATCACCTCCGCGACGACACGGCCGATGGGGGTGTTCATCAAGGTGACGCCACACATGTTGGAGAACTCGGTGGACGATCCGAATTGCATGCTCACTGGTCCAACTCCTTGGGGATGTCGAGCCCGAGGTCCTCGAGCAGGGAACGGAACTTGTCGGTGGCGGCGTCGAAACTGGTGGCGAAGGTGATCGCCTTGTCGGCCGGCTGCGACCAGATCGGCTGCAGCGCCCGGGCGGCGTCGAGGCACCGTGGCACCCAGATGGCGAGCCAGGTACCGAACAGCTCCTTGTTCGCCTCCCCGTGCTCGGGGTCTCGGGTGAGCAACCGGAACAGGTTGCGGGTGTATGCGAGGTCGCGGTCGTAGTCGTGTTCGCCGGTGCCCACGATGGTGGGCGTGATGTAGTCACCGTTGCCGGCGGCGATCTGCATGACCAGTTCGCTGCGGAACAGGGTGCCGACCAGCTGCTCGAAGACGATGTTCGAGCCGAACAGCAGCTCACACCAGTCGGGAACCGCGGTGAGCCGCTCGACGACCTCGCGGGTGGGCTGCCACTCGGGCGCGGACTGCCAGACCTCCTGGTGGGCGGTGCCGTCGAAGTTCTCGGTGGCCTCGGACAGGTCCAGGTTGAACAGGGCCAGGTCCTGGGCGAAGCGCATCTTGTGGGCGGCGTTCACCGCGACGGCGGTGTTGATCATGTTTGTCGGGCAGGACCGCTGGATGGAGGTGAACACGTGCAGCGCCAACCCGTTCTCGGCGTGCATCCACGCCCCCAGGTTGCGGGAGATGAACGTCAGCCACGGGGTGTTCCAGCCGTCGTAGACCCGGGCACGCTTGGCGTTGGACAGGCACAACTCCACCTGGTGGACCACCTTGGAGTTGTTGCGGTAGATGGTTTGGTCCCATTCCTCGTTCGGATCGAGGAAGGCGTGCCAGTTCGACGACTTCGCGGCCGTCCACTCCTGCGGATAGCCGCCGGGACCGTCACCGAAGCCGTAGATCCAGCCCTGGGAGAGGTGGCGGTCGGGATCGGGCTGCACGTCGACGGTCACGTCCTCGTACATCGTCGACCGCTTCTTGGCCGGCGTGTAGTAGGTGAAGCTGCGGCTGCGGGAGCTGGGGAACTCCAGCGCACCGGCTTCGGAGTCGGTGAACTCGATCTTCGGGAAGCTGCGTTGCTTGGACTCGGCGGTTGCGGTCATCTCGTTTCTCAGTTCTGTCGGTGAAGCAGGAAGGTGGTTTCCCAGGACGTCTACTCGAAGGCGGGGCTGGTGAACTTGTCGTAGAAGATCTGGTCTTTCGGTGTGTCGTTCGCCTCGAGCAGTTCCAGGGCGGCGTCGACCATCGGCGGCGGCCCGCACAGGTACACCTCGGCCCGGCCGATGTCCGGTTCGCGGCGGCCGACGACGTCGGTGACGTTGCCGTCCTCGACGGCGATCGCACCCACGGGCAGCGGGTCCATCGATTCCGAGAGGCAGGCCACGAACGTGAAATTCGTCAGTCCTCGTCCGAGTTCGAGGATCTCGTCGACGTAGAACAGGTCGTGCGGGGTGCGGGCACCGTAATAGAAGTGCACCTGCCGGGTGTTGCCCGTCTCGCTCATGTGCCGCAGCAGCGACAGAAGCGGCGCCATTCCCGCGCCGCCGCCGATGAAGACCATCGGCAGGACATGGCCTTCCTTGATGGTGAACGACCCGTACGGTCCGGTCAGGGCGATCTCGTCACCCACCGAGATCCCGTCCTCGAGCAGCCCGGCGAACTTGCCACCGGGGTATTTCTTGATGAGGAACTCGACATGCCCCGGCGTCGATCGGGTCGTCGCCATGGAGAAGGACCGATGCTCCTCGGTGCCTGGGATGTGCAGGTCGGAGTACTGACCGGGTTTGAATTCGTATCCCGCCGGTTCGACCGGCGCCAACCGGAGCGACACGATGTCCTTGGTCATCGGCTCGATCCCGGTCACCCGAGTGCGCACATCCTGGATGGGGACACCGCCGAGAAGTTCGTCCTCGTCGAAATTGAGCAGCTCGATGGTGCAGTCGCTGTATGCAGTCGAGCGGCAGAGCAGGACGTGTCCCTCGTCGACCTCGGCGTCGTTGCACGCAAACGTCGAGTAGTCCTCCATCTGGATATCGCCGTCGAGGACAAAGGATTTGCAAGCCGAGCAGCGTCCCTCGCGGCAGCCGTGCATCAGGTGGATGCCCTGCCGGAACGCGGCATCGAGAATGTACTCGTCTTCGCCGACTTCCATCTCGATGTCGACGGGCTCGAAGTTGATACGGTGCTTGTCGGCCACGGGGTCTCTCCTGGACTCGTGAAAATGAATGGTGAAGCGGTGGGTGGCGCCGGAGTGGCCGCGGCGCCACCCACCGAGCCTGAGATCAGGCCGGAACTGTGCCGCCGGCGCGGTACGCGGCGATGTGCGCGTTGCGTTCGGCTTCGGACATCTCGTTCAAGAGCACGTTCGGGCTCTGGAAGGTGTTGCCCCGCACGTCGTCGAGAGTCCACATCTTCTTCGGATCGTCCAGATCGAGGTGCGGCTGGCCGACCAGGGTCTTGCCGTCGTCGCGGACGTAACCGAGATCGGAGACGATGTCGGCGAGGTCCTTGCCGTGATGCAGGGTTTCCCACTCCCGGAATCCGGTGAGCCGGCCCATATTCGGGGTCGGCCGGCCCTGGTACTCGCTGCGGAACGCGACGGCGTCGGTCCAGTAGCAGGTTTCCGAGCAGTAGGTCCGCCACTGCTCGTCGACCTTCTCCACGACCATGTCCTCACGGATGAGGGCGGGAACCATGCAGGTCCAGCACCGGTGCGGGTACTGGTACCCGACCTCCTCGAACGCGATCGGCTTGTTGCGGCCGGGGTAGGCGAGCCGGTTGTACTCCTCCCACCACTTGCCGTACTTCGAGTACCAGCCCGGGTACTTGTGCTCGAACCACTCGAAGTCCTTGTCGGTCATCGCGTCGATCCGCCAGTAGTTCACCGGCCATCCGGTGGCGAAGAACCGGGCCACCTCGTGGACGTAGCCCTTGTCGGTGATCCGCTTCCAGGCCTCCTCGACCAGGTCGTGGGGGATCGTCAGCCCGTACTTCTCGAGCGGGATGAGGTAGCTGCGGTAGTAGTCGTCGTAGATCCATCGACGCCACATCTCGGCGTAACTTTCCCGGTCCTTGCGGCGGTCCTTCGTGCCGTACTCGATGAAGGTGCCGATCGCGGCGTCGACGACGCAGTGGTTGTTCCACCACGCGTACCGCAGGTCACGTTCGAGCAGTGGACGGTTGCGTTCGTCGGCGAGTGCCATCAGAAGGATCGAGTAGCCGTTGGAGATGTGCCGCGACTCGTCCGACTGCACCGAGTGGAAGACCGTCGGCAACAGGTAGTCACCGTTGGCGGCCGCCTCGTCGGGCATGGCTACGAACAGGGTGTTGGTGAACGCCGTCTCGGCGACCACGGTCAGGTAGATGTTCGCCGCGGTGATCGCGTCGCCGGTGATGAACCCTTCACCGAACTGCCTGCCGATGGTGCCCGCGTAGTTGTTCGCGAACGCCTTCTCGGTCATGTCGAAACCGGCGGGATCGATGTAGTTGTTCATGTACAGCTTCTTGAGGTTCATCTGAATCGTCGAGTGACGAACCTCGTCGATCATCTGCACCGCCAGCCCGTTGTGGATTTCCGGGTTGGGGACGGCGTCGATGGCCATCGGCATCGCTCGGGCGGCCGAGATCTCCGGGAACGGAATGATCGACAGGAACAGCTTCTGCCACTCGAGCCACCGCTGCTGCACCTGGCGGAACATGTTGCCGCGGATGGCACCGTCCATGGCGCCGTACACGCGGTTGTCCTTCTCTTCCTCCATCGGGAAGTAGGACCGCATGATCTGTTTGAGAGGATCCTTCTTCGGAGCCTTCTCGAAGGTGTAGTCGGTGCCGAACCGGGTGGCCGGGGTTGCGAATGTCGGATCCCATGACAGTTCGGTGATCTTCGCGTGGGCCTTTGTCAGGCTTTGCCTACTCAATGTGCGCCTCCTGGATCGTGAGCCGGCCGGGCGCCGGCTGTGGGGGGACGTTGTGGAAATTGATTGAACCCCGTGATCCAGCTCTCATCCGTCTCAGTATGAGACGCAGGTCACTTCCGGATGGGTGGTGGCTGCCTACACTTGCCCCGCGCCGCGGCAGACCCACGCAGCCCTCGATCAGCCGAAGCAGGAGACCAGAGCGAGTGACCCCACAGCCCACCAGCACGTCACACCACCGCAAGACGCCGAAGTCGAACTCGGACTCGGACTCCGAGGGGGCTCCGGCCTCGAGTTCGCCTGCAGGATCGGACTACCTACGTCTGAGCAATTGGCTCCAAGTATCCTGGTCGCGATCTCGGCAGGCGTTGGGAGACGACGACCGTCCCGCCGCCGCGTATGTCGAGCGCATGGCCACCGACACGGTGCTCGAGCGTGCCGCCCGATCCGTACTGTTCGAGTTGACCGTCGCCATCGAAAATGAGCCGGTATCACTGATTCTCACCGATGTGAACGGCATCGTGCTCTCCCGCACGGGCGGCGACAGCGCCTTGTTCACCGCACTCGACCGAGTCGACCTCGCCCCGGGCTTTCGCTACGCGGAGACCCAGGTCGGCACCAATGGAATCGGCACCGCGCTCGAGGTCGGCCGACCTCTCCTCGTGGATGGAGACCAGCACTTCAGTGGTCCGCTGCGGTCCTTCTCCTGCGCGGGAGCGCCGGTGACGCACCCCATCACCGGGGCGATTCTCGGTGTCGTGGACCTGACCACCGCCGCGCAGAATTCCAACACCCTGTTGCTGTCCTTCGCGACACTCGCCGCAACCCGCCTTCGTGAGCGCATGCTCGACGACGCAACCGAACTGGACCGGGCGATCTTCAGTGCGTACCGGTCCGCATGCCGGCGCTCCAGCCGACCCGTCGTCGCTGTCGGTGACGAGGTCGTGATGATGAACTCGCTGACCCGGCAACAATTCGACTCACCAGACCAGATGGCGATTCTCGAACGCACCCGAGACATCGGCGGTGAAACGACACCGGTCACGATCCTCACCGAGCTGCCCAGCGGAACGGTCGCACGCCTGAGTTACGAGCCGACATTCACCGGTAGCCGGCTGGCAGGAGGCGTCGTCCGGATCACGAAACAGGTTGCTTCGCTGCGCCTTTCCACTTCGAAGGCGAATGTACCCACCCCGCCCGCGATTGCCGGTGCCAGCCCGCTCTGGCGGCACACGGTCCAGGCGGTCGTCGACGCCTGCCGGCGACAGGACTGGCTGGTCCTCGACGGAGAACCCGGCGTCGGCAAGACCGCCCTGATCCGAGCGGCGCACCAACTCGTACCGGACCGCGGACTCGCCGTACTCGACGCCACCGCACTCGGCGACGACCTCCTCACCGAGGCCTCCGACGAACTCGACAGCGGATCCGACCTGGCAATACTGCACGCACACGTCCTGAACGACACTCATCTCGCCGCACTCGCGGACCTACTGCAGGGCCCCCAGGCGCAGGAGCCGCCTCGCAGACCGTGGGTGGTGCTCACCCGGTATCCCCAGGACTCGACCGACACCACTCCACTGCTGCGCATGTTCCCCAAATCGATCACGGTGCCACCCCTGCGGCACCACCTGGACGATATTCCCGATCTTGTGCGCAGCCTGCTCGACACCCTGGGGGCCACCGGCCTCACCCTGTCTCCGGCCGCCTCGAATCAGCTCGCGCGTCTGGCGTGGCGCGGAAACGTCACCCAGCTGAAGAAGGCTCTCGAGGACACCTACCGGCGGCAACGGTCCGGTGTCGTCGAAATCGACACCCTGCCTCCCGCATGCCGTTCCACCACACGCCGAACGTTGACCAGGATGCAGGCGCTCGAGCGGGACGCGATCGTGGACGCGCTCGCGCTTCATGCCGGCGACAAGACTGCCGCCGCCGCCGCCATCGGCATGTCCCGAGCGACGATCTACCGCAAGATCCGCCAATTCGGCATCGTGCTCTGACCGACCGTACCCCTGGAATGTCAGATTGAGACATCGCTGCGCTCTCCCTCGAGGGATGCTCTCGCCGAACCACATTCACCCGCCCAGCCTCGGGTGTCAGACAGGAGAAATCGATGACCAACCCGAACGGACTCACCACAGTCGCCGGTGCGCCGGTACCCGACAACCAGAACAGCCTCACCGCCGGCGCACGCGGTCCGATGCTCCTGCAAGATGTCTGGCTTCTCGAGAAGCTCGCGCATTTCGACCGTGAAGTCATCCCCGAACGCCGCATGCACGCCAAAGGTTCGGCCGCGTTCGGCACCTTCCGCGTCACCCACGACATCACCGCACACACCGACGCCGCCGTATTCTCGGAGATCGGCAAGCAGACCGAGGTCTTCCTGCGTTTCTCCACGGTCGCCGGCGAGCGCGGCGCCGCCGACGCCGAACGCGACATCCGCGGATTCGCCGTCCGCTTCTACACCGAGCAAGGCAACTGGGACGTCGTCGGCAACAACACCCCCGTCTTCTTCTTCCGCGACCCCCTCAAGTTCCCCGACCTCAACCACGCGGTCAAGCGCGATCCGAAGACCAACCTCCGGTCGGCGGAGAACAACTGGGACTTCTGGACCAATCTCCCGGAGGCGCTGCACCAGATCACCATCGTGATGTCCGACCGCGGCATCCCCGACGGCTACCGGCACATGCACGGATTCGGTTCACACACCTTCTCGTTCGTCAACGAGGCCGGGGAACGCTCCTGGGTGAAGTTCCACTTCCGCACTCGGCAAGGCATCAAGAACCTCACTGACGAAGAAGCCGCCGTCGTCGTCGCCGGCGATCGCGAGTCGGCGCAGCGCGACCTCTTCAATGCAATCGAGGAGGGCAATTACCCGAAGTGGACCCTTTTCGTGCAGATCATGCCGGAAGCCGACGCCCAGACCTACCGCTACCATCCGTTCGACCTCACCAAGGTGTGGTCCAAGAAGGACTATCCCCTCATCGAGGTCGGGGAACTCGAGCTCGACCGCAACCCGGAGAACTACCACGCCGACGTCGAGCAGGCCGCGTTCTCCCCGGCGAACATCGTTCCCGGCATCGGCTTCTCCCCGGACCGCATGCTGCAGGGCCGGCTGTTCTCCTACGGCGACGCCGCCCGCTACCGGCTCGGCGTCAACCACCACCAGATTCCGGTCAACAGTCCCAGAGGGGCAACCCACGTCAATTCCTTCCACCGTGACGGCGTCATGCGCGTCGACGGCAACCAGGGCAGCGTCCCGAGCATCGAACCCAACTCACACGGCCGATTCGCCGACCAGCGCGGCTACGCCGAACCGCCACTCGAAGTCGGCGTGGTCGCCGACCGGTTCGACTACCGAGCAGACGACGACAACTACTTCGAACAGCCCGGCAACCTCTTCCTCAGCATGACTGCCGACCAGCAGACAGTGCTGTTCGAGAACACCGCTCGTGCCATCACCGGAGCGTCGGCTGCCGTCATCGAGCGCCACATCGCCAACTGCACCCAGGCCGACCCCGCCTACGGCGAAGGCGTGCGAAAGGCCTGTGAAACCCTCGGCGCCTTGTAGTTCGCGACATCCCAGCCCGTGATCTGCGCATCACCGCCAGTTCACGGGTGGGGTCGCACCGGCCGACCAGTCGCTCCCGTCGTCGCGCCTATCGGACCGCGTTCGGCACCGCACCCTCACCGGAGATCGGGCCGCGGCCGTCAGCGGGGCCCCGCGGCACCGTGAAGGTGGCGGCGACGCACAGAATCGCAATCGCGAAGCAGGCGATGGTGTACCAGAGATTTCCGATGGGGTCGCCATTGCTCGTGATGCCGTCGACAGCGCCGAAGTAGCTGGGCAACGCGGTCACCCACAGAATGCCCATCACGGCGAGGTACACCACGCTGTAGACACGGACGAAATCGTTCGAGTAGGCGGGTACGTCCGACGTCCCCCGCCGCAGCCGCGACCACTGCCGGACCAGGATCGGGATCGCGACGAGCACGACGACCATCAGTTCGGTCGCGTAGAGAATTCCACGGACCGTGGTGCTCTCCATTCCGAGGACCGTCGCCGGGATCGGGAGGATGAACGTGCCCGCCGATGCCAGGAGACCGATCACGATCGTGCGCCACACCAGCTCGAGCCCGGTGAAGTCCCGTCCCTTGTCGGCGTAGCGCCCCACGAAGAACTGAACGCACAGGGCCAGCGACATCGGCCACAGGGCCGCGAACACCACCACGCTCGGTAGTGGGACCGAGTCGAACATGGGCTGGTTGACCGGGTTGGTGGTCGACCATTCCCACCACCTCAGCTGCGGTCCGAGCTGGTCGAAGATTTCGTAGAACGCGTGGTGCACGAAGCCCACGCAGACCGCGCCGACGAGTATCCCGCACTTCCGGAAGACGCCGAGCATCCGGACAAGCTCGAAGGCGAGCGTGGCCATCAGCGGATAGATCGCGATGATGTACAGCGGCAACCGGCCCCACAGGAAGTCCACGGTGAACACGTTGTGCGCGAACATCGTGTCCACGTGCTCCTCGATTCCGAACGCCGCCGGAAAGTACAGCGGTGGCTCGATGACGAACAGGTACGCGGTGGCCCCGAACCAGAGCACCAGATTGGTCGGATCGCCGTTGCGGCGCCAGCGCAGGATCGCGAATACGAGCGCGAGCACCGACCCGAGCACGATGGTGAGCTCGAGGACCGGCAGGGTCCAGTTCTCCAGCGCCAAGGGACTACGGACCTCGACGAGTCCGCCGGCCTCGGCGCACGAGAATCCGAGCGCAGTCGAGAGTTGGTCGAAGGTGGGCGAGCAGAGATCGGCCATCAGTCGACCACCGCCGCGACGGGATCGGTCCGGCGTGTGCGCGACTCTGCGGTGTACCAGCGGGTGCAGTCGTAGCCTGCGTCGTATCGGATGAACCACTCGTCGGCGAGCGCGGGCAGTTTTTCGTGCGTGGGGTCGTGCTTCGGCATCTGACTACGGACGATGCCGGCGAGGGCGGTCAGCTGTTCACCGCGCGGGAGGTCGTCGAACGCACGCGGCATGACGCCCTTGCTCAGGTAGGGCGCGAACACCGTGAGCAGTTTCTGCTTCGTCCGGTGCGTGGCGAACATCGACATCGAATCGACCTTCCGCTCCTTGATCGGCACGTGCTGATTGAAGCCGGCGCAGGCGATCCGCATCACCTTCATCACGTGTGCGAAGATCGACGGAGCCATCCGCATCCGGTACAGCTCTTCCCCGACAAGGGAATTGAAGATGATCATCGCCGAACTTCGGTGTTCGACCTCCTCGACGAAGTGCCAGATGAACAGGGAGGCGACCCGGTCGTCTCCCGGCCGGAAGAGGGTCGCGTCGTTGTCGAGCATCAGTTTGAATACCGGCGTGAAAGTCGCCTCCAGGTCCGCGGTGTAGGCGAGTCGGTAGTTCAGAGTGGTCGCCTCGGTGAGGAGGTCGTACTCGCCGATCACCGCGTCGAGGGTGTTCTGGAGCCCCGGGTATCGCTTGATCAGGGCTTTGACGTGCTGGCGATGCGCGGTCGAGTGGTGACCCTCCTGACGCATGAACGCCATGGCCTCTTCTGCGACCTCGGGATCGGTCATCCGCGGTTTGGCCTGCATGATCGCCTTGACGATCATCTTCTCGAAGCCGACGGCCAGGAACGAGATCGCATTCGACATGCTCGACCAGGCCGGGTTGTCGGGGTTCCAGAGGAACGGGACGTCCTGTTCGTCGAACGCGAAATCCATCTTTCTGGGGTGCAGGTCGGTCATGGGGATACCTCGTCTCGTGCGGCATGAGTGGGCTGCAGCCTCTGGGTGGGTAGAGACCCAAGTGATTAATAACATACATACATCGAACTGATTGTATGATTACGTTTCGATGGTTCCCTGGAGACTGTCTGCGAAGCAGGCCTTCGAGTCGGAGGCTTATGCGTTCGCGGTAACCTCTGAGTCCAGGTCGGGAGGTGCGCCGACAGCCCTTGCGCGACGTTCGGGCCCCGCGTTGTGAGAGGTAGGGAAAAGACAGTGGCTGGCAGGCGTGGGTGGGGTGGCAGTCCGCCTGAAAGTGACGAAGAAGCGTCCCGGCGAATCGTCACCGCCGCAGTCGAGCTCATCAGCCGGAAAGATACGGCGATCAGCATCGCCGACGTTGCGGAATCCCTCGGCGTCATCCGTCAGACGGTGTACCGGTACTTTCCCAGCACCGACGCCCTCTTACGGGCCGCCGCCATCGCCGCCGTCGACGGATTCCTCGACCGCCTCGCAGCACACCTCGTGGGTATCGAGGATCCCGCAGAAGCTGTGGTCGAGGCCGTGATCTACACGCTCAACGAAGCGCCCCGCATACCGCAGCTCGGCATCATGCTGTCCGGCTCTCACTCCCACACCGCGGGAATCACGTCCGATGAAGCCCTTTTGTTCGGAATGACGATGATCAGGCGCTTCGACGTCGACTGGGAGCGGCACGGCTACGATGAGCCGGCCCTGCGTGAGCTCGTCGAATATCAGCTGCGGACGATGCAGTCGTTCTTCATCTCGCCCGGAAACCCGCCGCGTAGCCAGGACGAACTGCGTGCGTATCTGCGACGGTGGGTGGGATCGACGGTCGCCGTCCCGCGCAGTCCGGCGTAGCGACCAACGGGGATCTGCCGAAGGCTGGTCACGGTCGTATCTGGGTTGCGAGGTGGGGATGGTGTCGCCCGTGCAGGCTGGCTATTCGCCGCGAAGGACGGTGGTGCCCCGCCGGCTGTCCGCGGAGTCCTTCCCATTCGGGGAACGAGCCCGGACGGCGACTGGTGAGGTGCCGGGTGTTGCTGGTGAGGTCGATCAGGCACCGGGCGGCGCCCTGCACGGAGAGGTGGTGCCGTCGTGCCACGTCGAGCAGTTCGTCGAAGGCCTGGGCATCGCTGTAGCCGCGGCTGGTGATCAGAACCGCTTTCGCGGTGGTCAGGAGTTCACGGTCGGACGGCCCGCGGCGCCGGTCGAGGAAGCTTCGGGTGGGTCGCGGGGGGTTCGGGGTATCGGATTTCAACATGTGGCATCGTCCTTTTGTCTACGAGATTCCCCCAGGTCGCGGTCTCGTAAACGTGCGTACCCGAGTGTTGCTTCGTGTGGGCTCGTCTAGGCCACGGTGATGACGACGTTGCCCCTCTTGTGTCCGGTGTCGACGTACCGATGCGCCTCGACGATGCGTTCCAGGGGATAGCTGCGGTCGATGACGACCCGCAATGTGTCCGCTTCGAGGAGCTGCTTGATGTACGCCAATGCGTCGTTCTTGCGGACGGACATACCGGTGACGACTTTCCTACCGCCTCGGAGCGACGTCCAGAGTGACAGCACGTAGTTGTTCAGCCCGGATGTGGGAACGTAGCACCCGTTCTCGGTGAGCGAGCCCTTGCACCGAGCGAACGAGTTCCTGCCCACCGTGTCGAAGACGACGTCATATGCTTCGGTGTTTTCGGTGAAGTCCTCTTTGGTGTAGTCGATGACCTTGTCGGCGCCCAGGGACTTCACCATCTCCATGTTGTGCGGACCGCACACGCCGGTGACCTCCGCGCCGAAGGACTTGGCGAGTTGCACCGCGTAGGTGCCGATGCTGCCGGAGGCGCCGTTGACCAGGACCTTCTGTCCGGTTCGCACCTTCGCCTTGTCCCGGAGGAAGAACAGTGCGGTGGTGGCGCCGTCGACGGCGGCGACGGCCTCTTCGTAGGTCTTGTCGACTGGCTTCAGTGCGAGCGAGGCGGATTCCGGCAGGCACTTGTATTCGGCGTAGGCGCCGATCTCGAAACCGGTGAACCCGAATACTTGATCGCCCGGCTGGAACCGGTG
Organism: Rhodococcus sp. A14; assembly: GCF_011603105.1. Lineage (NCBI taxonomy): Bacteria > Bacillati > Actinomycetota > Actinomycetes > Mycobacteriales > Nocardiaceae > Rhodococcus > Rhodococcus sp. A14. Next base: position 23,383 of record NZ_JAAOQS010000116.1, read on the forward strand.
TACGTCCTTGCCGACGGCCTCGATCTCTCCGGCGAGCTCGAGGCCCAGGGTCCGCAGTCTCCTTCGTGGCCGTCGCAGCCCGAGGATGAACCGGCCCCAGAGCGGTTCGCCCCGCCGCATCTTGCATTCGGCTGTTGTCACCGTTGTCGCGTGGACTTTCACCAGGACTTCGCCGTCCTTGGGCGTTGGTTTCGGGACCTGCGCGAGTTCGAGTACGTCGGGTCCGCCGAACCGGGTGTGGATGATCGCCTTCATCGCGGACCTCCTCGGCGGCGTTCCAGGTCGTCGCGCCTCGAACAAGCTCACGGCCAAGCATAGTTCTCCGGCATCCTCGTCGTGGGGTTGTGCGGGCGGTCAGGGTGTCGACACCGCACACCTAGGGTGTGTTTTCGCGCACGGCGATCCGCGGGACTGTAGTGGCGTCGGTATGTCCGGCTCCCCCTGTCCAGAAGGACCGAGCGTCCCGCCGTCAACCCAGCGGCGCAAGCACACTGGTTGGTGATTTGATGGAACACGCTGCGCGAGTGAACTACCGAGAGCATCGATCCGATCCGTTCCCGCTGTCCGCGGCGCAGCACGGGCTGTGGTTTGCGCAGCAGCTCGCCCCGGAGGTGCCGATCTGCATTGCGCAGTACGTCGACATCCGCGGGCCGCTGGACGTCGATCTGTTCCGCGAGGTAGCACTCGTCGCCGGCCACGAATACGAGTCCGTGTTCCTGCGTCTGGTCGACGTCGACGGTGAGCCGCACCAGGTGGTCGACCCACCGGCCGACGCGGCCATGGGAATCGTCGACTTCCGCGGTGCATCCGACCCGATGGCCGCCGCCGAGGCGTGGATGCAGGAGAACTACACGGCACGAGTCGATTTCGAGCACGACTATCTGTGCGAATCGTCGCTGCTGCGGGTGGGTGACGAGCGGCACCTGTGGTACAGCAGGATCCACCACGTCGCCCTCGACGGATACGCGGCGATGACGATGGTCAATCGTGTCGCCGCCCTGTATACCGCGGCAGTCCAGGGCCTCGAGCTTCAACCGAACCGTGCAGCGGACCTGCACACCCTGCACCGCCTCGAAGAGGAGTACCGGGCATCCCACCGGTTCTCGTCCGACGGCGACTACTGGGCCGAACGTCTCCACACACGCACGAACGGCGCCTCCCTGACCGACGTCGAGGCTCCGCCTGCAGCCCACAGTCTCACCGTGCGCACGGCGCTGTCCGCCGATACCGTCACACGGCTCGAGGACACCGACGGCCGGCCGGGCGCGACGGCAGCGGCCGCGTTGATCGCCGCCTTCGCCTGCTATCTCTCGCGGCGGACGGGACGGCAGGACGTGCTCGTGGACATTCCGCTGTCCGCACGCACCACCGCTGTACTGCGCCGATCCGGCGGAATGCTCGCCAACGTCGCCCCCCTGCGGGTGCAGGTCCGACCCGACGACACCGTCGGCGACCTCGTGACCCGGGTCCAGCACGAACTGATGGGAGCAATGCGGCACCAGCGCGGCAACGTCGAGGACATTCTGCGCGAGCTGGGCGTGTCCGCCGAGGCCCGCAGGATCTCGGGACCGATGATCAACGTGATGCTCTTCGATCAGGATCTCACCTTCGGGTCGCTGACCGGAGACTTCCGGATCCTCACCACCGGTCCCGTCCCGGACCTGTCCGTCAACGTGTACCGGAGCGGCACCCCGGCGTCGACGATTGTCGAGTTCGAGGCCAACCCGTACCGCTACCGCGACGACGACCTGCAGTCGCATCACGCCGGCGTCGTCGAATTGATCGACGAACTGCTCGCCGCCGACCCCGGCACTCCGCTTGCGGTGATCGGTGTGGCGGAGTTGGAGTGCTTGACGCCGGTGGTGGGTGAGGTGTCGGTGTCGGAGGTGACGTTGCCGGAGTTGTTGGCGGCGTCGGTGGTTGCGGATCCGGGTGCGGTTGCGGTGGTGTGTGAGGGTCGGAGTGTGACGTATCGGGAGTTGGATGAGGAGTCGAATCGGTTGGCGCGGGTGTTGCTCGAGGCGGGGGTGGGTGCGGAGTCGGTGGTGGCTGTGGCGGTGGCGCGGTCGGTCGAGTCGGTGTTGTCGGTGTGGGCGGTGGCGAAGACGGGGGCGGCGTTTTTGCCGGTGGATCCGCAGTATCCGGCGGGTCGTGTGGAGCACATGGTGGTGGATTCGGGTGTGGTTGTGGGGGTGACGCTTTCGCAGTTTCGGGATCGGTTGCCGGGTTCGGTGCGGTGGGTGGTGCTCGACGATGCGGTGACGGAGTCGCGGTTGTTGTCGGTGTCGGCGGGGGTGGTGACCGATGTGGATCGGGGTGCGTCGGTGCGGGTGGGTCAGGCTGCGTATGTGATTTATACGTCGGGGTCGACGGGTGTGCCGAAGGGTGTGGTGGTGACGCATCGGGGTTTGGCGAATGTGGTGGCTGCGCAGCGTTCGGGTTTCGGGGTGTGTGCGGGTGCTCGGGTGTTGCATTGTGCGTCACCGAGTTTCGATGCGTCGGTGTTCGAGTTGGTGTGGGCGTTGGGGTTGGGTGCGCGGTTGGTGGTGGTTCCTCCGACGGTTTACGGTGGGGAGGAGTTGGCGCGGATTTTGGTGGGGGAGTCGGTGACGCATGCGGTGTTGACGCCGACGGCGTTGTCGTCGGTTGATCCGGCTGCGGTGGGGGCGTTGGGTGCTTTGGTGGTGGCGGGTGAGGCGTGCCCGCCGGAGTTGGTTGCGCGGTGGGCTCCGGGTCGGCGGATGTTCAATGCGTATGGGCCGACGGAGGCGACGATCATGTCGAATGCGAGCGGTGGTTTGGTGGTGGGGGAGTCGGTCACGGTGGGTGGTCCGGTTCGTGGGTTCGGTGAATTGGTTCTGGATGGGCGGTTGCGGCCGGTGCCGTTCGGGGCGGCGGGGGAGTTGTATTT
>NZ_JAAOQS010000117.1:0-25577 GCF_011603105.1 Rhodococcus sp. A14
CACATCGATTACGACGAACGTGTCCGCGGTGTCCGACTCGGACGACTTCTTGCGGTGGCGGCCCTGACACCAGCCCAGGCTGCGCTACTCGTCGCGGATGCGCTCGATCAGCTCGAACCGGCGCGCAGCGAAGGGCCCTACCCACTCCACCTCCGGGACGTGACGGTGTCCGAAAGTGGACAGCTCACGATCGGGTGCACGGGCAGTGCGTCACGGCACGACATGAGCGAGGCGGTGGCCGAGCTCGTCCGACGTATCGCGACGAACTGTCGCGGTTCGGCATTGGCCGACCGGTTGCACGAATCGCTCGCCGAAACAACAGATCTGGATGTGTTGGGGCAACGGGTTCGTCAGGCGATCGCACCCGACGTCGACCCGGCACAGGAGAGCAGGAAGCGCTGCCAACTCGCCGGGCTCGTCGCCGCGACGATGGGACGGCCGCGTACTGACAGTCGAGTCGTGGGGGAGCGGACGGACGTACAGGACTGGCCGTATGTTGCGGAGGGATCCACCCTCGCACCGTCAGGCTGGTTCCCGCCGGTCCGGAATCCGTGGCATCGCAAAAGGAGACGACCGTCGCGGCGGCAGGGAGCGCTCGGTCTGATCGCGATCCTGATACTCGTCGCTGCGGCGTTGATGGCTCCACGGGTGTGGTCCGAGCTGCGCCGGGGGTGGGACGCCGTCCTGAATCCCGTGAATCCCGCGGAGCAGAATCAGATTCGGCCCGTGTCGCCGCCTCCACCGGAACCCCCGGCTGATCAGGCCGCGCCGGCGACGACCGATGTCGGCCGGGCGCCGTCGTCCGTCGACGTCGGTGCCCCCGGGAGCGCGGGCCCGATCACGCTCGTCACGGCCACGCGCGCCAACGGTGAGTGTCGCCCCGGGCAAGCGTGCGCGATCCGGGTCGACGTTCACCTGGATCCGGCGGCAGCTGTCGGCGCCGTGACCTGGCGGGTGAACGTGTACGACCGCTGTTCCGGCGAGGTGCGGACGGGGAGTGACGTGTCGCTGCCCGTTCAGCCCGGGTCGCAGCAGGTGTACGGCATCGTCCGGACCGATCTGCCGCCGGGCGCCGCGCTCGCCATCGGGGCCGTCACCAGCGCCCCGGCGACGGCCGCGTCCGAGCCGCTGCTGGTGCCCGCCGAAAACGCTCGCTGCTGAGCGCCGGGGGAGGGGTGGGATGCACGACGACAAGCATGATGACAAGCACGATGACAAGCACGAATCCGACCCGTGGATCGTCGGTGCGGCGATCGTTCTCGTCGTGCTCGGCCTTCTGAATTTGCTCTCGACAGGGAAGACAGCAGACGCTGTTCGCCACACGCTCTTCGCCGTTGCCGGTCTCGGCATCATGTATGTGGTGTCCCGTCTGCGGATGAGTGATCTCCGCGCCTTCGGCTGGGCAGTGTTCACCGTGGCCACCGTGTTGCTGGCGGTCGTGCCGCTCGCGGGGGTCGCGACCAAGGGTGCTCAACGCTGGCTGGACTTCGGCGTATTCACCGTCCAGCCGTCCGAACTGGCCAAGCTCGCCCTGGTTCTCGTGCCCGCGAGCATGCTCGCCGGTGGGTTCACGCCGGCACGATTCGTCGCGACCTTGGTGATCGGGGGCGTACCCATTGCACTCGTCGCACTCCAACCCGACCTGTCGACTGCCGTCGTCCTCGTTGCGACGGCGGGATTCATGCTCATCCTCGCCCGCGTCCCGCTGCTGCCTCTGGTTCCGCTGTTCGTGCTGGGTCTCGCGTCGCTTCCGCTGGCCGTGCTCTTCCTCCGCCCCTACCAACTCGAACGGGTCCACGTGTTCTTGTCGAGCAACGCCGACCCCGCCGGCGCGGGATGGGCCGAGTTACAAGCGAACATCGCGATCGGCAGCGGTGGCCTGTGGGGGCTGGCGCGCGACCCGATGTACGCGGTGCGGGCCGAGTATCTTCCCGAATCGGAGCACGATCTCGCGTTCGCCAGCCTGGTGTACGGGTGGGGTTTGACCGCCGGCTTGGCTGTCGTGGTGGCAACTTCGGTCATCGTGTGGCGGGCTGCACTCTCCGCGCGCACGGCGCGCACTCGCGAGGCCGCACTCGTTGCGGCCGGAATCGGCGCGTTGTTCGGCATCCACGCGCTGGTGTCGATCGGTCAGAGTCTGTCGCTTCTGCCCCATACCGGCATGCCGATTCCGCTCTTCAGCTACGGGGGCACCGCCGCCATCGTCGGTTTCGTCGCCATCGGACTGGTGCTCGCGGTGCGCCGAGACGGCGTCGCGCGACCGCTGTGGACCCCGGATCCCCGACGGCGACGCCGCCCGCGCGGAATGTCGGCGGGCACCCTGACGATGACCGCGGCACTCGTCGCGATGTCGGTGTTCGCCTGGCAGTTGCAGCACGACCGGGGTGCGGAATTCCGGGCGATGAGCGATCAGCAGATGATGCGGTGCATCCGCCTGCCCGCAGAGCGCGGACTGATCCTCGACCGCAACGGAATTCCGCTCGCGGTCAATGTCGCCGAGTACGCCGTGGCGGTGGTCGCTCGGATGTTCGAGGAGAACGACGACACCCGCAGCCGGTTGGCCGCTCTGCTCGCCACGTCTCCCGACGAGTTGGCGGACCTGATCGAGGCCGGTGGCGAGGGGGAGTCTCAGGTGGCGGTAGGCAGAGTCGCGCCCGACCAGGCTCGCCGCATCGTGGATGCGCGACTTCCCGGTGTGCTCGTGGTGCCGTCCGGCCGCAGACAGTATCCGTACGGTGCCGTGCTCGCCTCCGTCCTCGGGCATGTCGGAGTCGCCGACGCAGACGACATGGAACGCTGGCCGCATCTCGCGCTCGGGTCCCGGGTCGGCAAGGCGGGACTCGAGAAGCAGTACGACGCTCTGCTCCGCGGCAGCGACGGCAAACAGTGCGTGTACGTCGATCCGTCCGGGCATCCGGTAGCGACCGGCGAACGCGTGGACCCGGTGCGGGGCCATGATCTGCGCCTGCACCTCGACATCGGGGTGCAGAACCTGGCGACCGACGCACTCTTGGAGGCGATGCGAACCAGCAAGGGCGACCTCGGTGCCGCCGTCGTGATGGACGCGCGGACCGGAGCCGTGCTGGCCCTCGCCAGCGTCCCGGGCGCCGACAACAACGTCTACGGACCTCCGGCCGACCTCGTCGCCCTCGCGGCGCAGAGTCAGACCCCGGGGCCGAGCCCGTTGGTCAACAACGCCACCCAGACCGCGGTCCCGCCCGGCTCCACCTTCAAGATCGTCGTCGCGGCGGCGAATACCCAATACCCGGTGCTGTCGCCGGACACGGTGGTCGACACGGGCGCGGCCTACACCTACGGCGGCCACACCTTCCGGAACTGGCAACCGATGGGCCCGCACAATCTGCTCCAGGCGATCCAGTGGTCCGACAATGTCTACTTCTACAAGCTCGGTGAACTCCTGGGCCCGGAGAAGATGGCGGACGTCGCGGGGCAACTGGGCGTCGGCCGACGATCCGGGATCGACCTGCCCGGCGAGGCCGAGGGATTCCTCGGCACCCCGGAGAACGTCGGAAGCATCGGGGCCACCTGGTATCCCGGGTCGACCCTGTTGATGGGTATCGGGCAGGGCACCGTCAGCGCGACCCCGATTCAGGTGGCGCGCTGGACGTCGGGCATCGCCACAGGTGCGATGGTGACGCCTCAGCTCGCTGCGGCGTACGGGTCGGAACTGACCCCCATCCCGACAGCGGAACCGCAGCGCCTACCGTTCGCAGACCTACTCGGTCCTGTCCGGGCAGGCATGCGAGCGTCCGCGTCGGCCGGGACCGCCGGGCAACTCGCGGACCTCCCTGTACCGGCCGGCGCGAAGACCGGCACGGCGGAGGACCCGTCGGCGCCCGGCGAAGGACTCAACGCCTGGTTCTCCGCGGTCGCGCCTTTCGACGCCCCCCAGATCCAGGTGTCGGTGCTGATCCGCGGCGGTGGCTTCGGGTCGGCGACGGCGGGCCCCGTGGTCAAGAAACTTCTCGAACACTACTTTCCGCGACCACCCGTCCCGGCGCCGAATCGGTGATCAGCTGCTGTACGCGGCAACCACCTCAGGATGAACCAGACACGCCGTGGCGCCTTCGGCGACGCAGGTGAGCGGGCGTTCGGCCGTCTTCACCGGGAACCCGAAGGCCTCCTCGAGCAGCTGCGACAGGCCTCGTAGCATCGCCCCGCCGCCGATGACGAGTAGCCCTTCCGACATCACGTCACCGATCGCCTGGGGAGGAAGGTCCTCGAGACACTCGGTCAGTGTCTGCACGATTCCGGTTGTGGTCGGACGCAACGCATCCACGATCTCCTCGGTCTCGAGTGTGACGAATCGCGCCCGTCCGGTAACGGCGTCGCGACCCTCCACGACGAGTGACTGCCCTTCGTCGGTCTCCGGTGCGCCCAGTTTCGCCCGCTCGGCGGTGAGTTCGCCGACCACGATCTTGTGCTCCGACCGCAAGTACTGGTATAGCGCGTTGGTCAGTTCGTCCCCCGCGAGTCGGCAACTGCGGTGGGAGAGAATGCCACCGAAACAGATGGCGGTGATTTCCGAAGTGCCGCCGCCGATATCGACGACGAGGTGTGCGCGTGGTTCCATGGGGTTGATTCCGCAACCGAGCGCACCCGCCACCGGCTCCGGTATTAACCCCACCTTCCGCAAACCGGCTTCGTGGCCGACCTCGAGCAGGGCCCGACGCTCGAGTGGGGTGGCACCCGCGGGGACCGAGATGACTCCCTTGGGCCGCAGCCCGTATCGCCTTGCAGAGGAGACCCGTTTGATGACGGCCGTGACGAATGCCCGCGCCGTCTCCAGGTCCACGATCACCCCGTCACGCAACGGTCGAACCGGCGTGATTCCGATAGGAGTGCGGCCGACGAGACTTCGCGCCTCCGTGCCGATTGCAAGAGCACGGTGCGGATCCTTCGTTCGAACGAGCATGAAGGACGGCTCGTTCAGTACGATGCCGTCGTCGGGAGTTCCGACGACAGTGTTGGCAGTTCCGAGATCGATACCAAGTCCACCCACGTCGGCCTCCATCGGGATTCCAGCGAGATGGATCTGATGTTACGCAGCGGCAGCGTCGTTCGGAAGATAATGCGTGACACCAAAGACGCCGGGACAACGTCAGGACGGCAGGGGGCCTTCCTCGGCGCGTCGTCGTGCCCGCTCCCACGGCCAGGTCATCAGGGCCCACACGACGAGAATCAGTGTCGTCGCCGTCAGTAGGTACACCGGCCAGGGACCCAGAACGTCCAGAAGGGTCGCGGTGGCAGGCTCTCAACTGTTACCGTAATCCCTAATACTTCCTAATCCTTCCTGTTGCTATCGGATCACGCGCATCGGCGAGGCGGCGGCATACCTGAAGATGTCGGTGGGAGTCCGGAAGGCCGCGCCGGAGGGCCGGTTACCGTCTCGGCGTACAGGTTCCGGTCACGAGTCTTCGATCGGGAGGATCTCGACGTCTACCTGGGTCGACCTGCACCGGAGAGTGTTCCAGCCGACAGGGCGGAAGCGTTGTACTGCCGGGTGTCCGGCTCGACCGGTCAGGAATCCTCGCTCGCCTATCAGGAGAAGATGCTGCGTGAGAGTGCCGCCGGCACCGTGTACCGGGTCTACAAGGATCGTGGTTCAGGCCTGCGGGAGACCCGGGCGGGACTGAATCGGATGCTCGAGGACGCAGCCAAGGGTCACTTCACGGTGGTGCGAGTGGTGTGGCGGGATCGGTTGGCGCAATTCTCCGGTGGCGTGGATCGAGCGGTACTTGTCGGCGGTCGGGGTTAAGGTCGAGGTCCGGCGTGACCATGGGGACAAGTCGCTGGTAGAGGAGCTGATGGATGACTTCATGGCAGTGCTCGCTTCGTTTTCCGGCCGCTTCTACCGATTGCGGTCGAAGGAGCATCAACGTCGACTTCTTCGGCGATGCGGCGGCCCGGTGGAGAGGGGCTAGCTGATGGCCGATGCCGGATTGACTGCGCTGCGACAGTTCTCGTTCACCACTCGCCCCTACCTGGCTGTCGATGACGCGACCGGTGCGCCGATCGGGCTCGACGACCTCGACGTTCGTGTCGGGTGGATGCTCGACCTGATCTCCGGTGCCGAAACCGAGCTGATTTCGCGGCTGTGGCAATCGGCCACCTTCGATGTCCTCGCGGCCGGATGTGACAGCCACGGCCGGAAACTCCCGATGCACGGTCATGTCGCTGCTGCGCGTCTGGGCTGGACCCCGCATTACCCGGACGGGGTCTACGTCCCGTCGCGTGTCACGCGGGTGGTGACCGCGCAGGCAGTCGGCACTTTGCGGGCGCTGGCCTACCGAGACACCGCGATCACTGCACTGTCGGCCCGGTTCGACCCGGCCACCGGCCGCATCGCCGCACCCACCACCGCTGCGGAGTACGTCCCGCCCGGATTCGCCCGTGGCGTGGTGCGGCAGCTCACAGCGCGCTCACACCGCACTGCCGGCGCGGCAGACGCACGCCTGCGGATCACCGACATGCAAGCACCACCCCAGACCTCGGCGATGGCTCGGCTTTCCGCAGCGGATCGACAACTCGCACACATGACCGTCACAGACGCCGTCATGACGTTGACAGTCACACTACCCACCACCGCCGCCCCGACAGCACGCGCGCAGTGGCGACGAGTCCGGCTGACCGCCGCGATCCCACCGCACCTGCATCGGCGGCCGATCAGCGAGTGGCATCTACCGACCCTGGTCCTCGACCACCGAGGTCTGCTGTTGCGGTGCGCTGCCACCGAAGCAGTCCCCGCCGCTGATCTGACATCGGGAACGACGGCGGTGGGCGTGGACTGGTCTCCGTCCACTCTCGGTGTGGCCGCCGTCGCCACACAAACCCCGGAGGGTGTGGTCTCGGACTATCGGGGTTTCACGTACGACGACCGAGGCCTCGGGATCAAGCTGACACGCCTGCAAACCGAAGGGCAACTGCTGCACCGCAAAGCTGCTCGCCTGCGCCGGCTCGCCGCGACCGCACCCCCCGAGGTCCGAGCACAACTCGACGCGAAGATCGCCGTCCTCGACGGGCACCGCACCGCTGTCGGCATCAAACGGGCAAAGATCAACCGGGAAATGGCGTTTCACTTCGGCTGTCAGGTTGCCGACTTCGCTGCCGCGGCGGGCGCGACGGTGATCGCGGTGGAAGACCTCACCACCCTCGAAACCCGCGGGCATGGGCATGTCAACAACAATCGGGCCGCGCAATCGGCCCGCCGCCAAGCCGTCGGCGCTCTCACCCACACCGCCGCCGGTGTCGGTGTGACGGTGGTGTCCGTACCAGCACGAGGATCTTCCGCGTTGTGTCCGAGCTGCAACGAACCACTCTCTCGCCCCGGCGGTTACCACCGGGCATGGTGTGTGCAGTGCAAAGTTGGCGGAAACCGTGACCATGTGGCGGCCGTGAACCTGGCCAAACGGGCATTGCTGGGACGTGGAAAAGCGGTTCGGAAGCGCGGCCGGAATCCGCGGATCCGGGTGATCGAGCATGCGCCGGTGCGCCAATGCCGCGACAAGATGTGTCCCACTCCGAGCAGGCAGCGGCATCGCCGTGTCCGTCGTAGTGCTCCCGCCGCGACACCTCAGGTGGGGGTGAACCAGACAAAGACTGTTCCTGCGCCACAAGCGTCGGTGTGGGACACGGTAAAACCTGCAACACCGCAGGGTGTTACGGGTAGCCGTGAAGTACATACATCTCCAACGCCAGCCACGTCAGTGGTAGGAAGTATGAGATCTATGTAGACGCTTTCTGTTGAGGAATCCGTAGTTGGTTCCGGCGACACGGTTGAACGTGAAGGTAGACGCCGCCCAGACGACCGTGACCAGGACCGTGAACCGGTAGCTGCGCCACCGAGGCCGCATCCTTCGGCCCCACGTCAGATAGATGGCCGCCCAGACCACGAGCAGGTGAATCGCCCAGAACGCGAGGAACTGGTAGTGGGGGAAGTCCGGACCGGTCAGAACAGGCGAGATCAACGCCTGGGTGCTCAGCACGAGTCCCCAGTAGTACGTGAGCGCGTAGGCCCACTGCGCCCGGGACCACAGCGCACAGGCCGCCGCGACGGTCGCGAGATCGGTCAGGCGCAGCGGTACCGAGCCGTCGATGGTGGGCGGAAGCGAGAAATAGACCAGTGTCGCGCCGTAGATCGCGGCAGTCAGCACCGCAAGGACGCGGCCGAGGCGTCGGGCCTGCGATTCGGTCTGGCAGCGTCCGCGCCAGACCAGAATCGCGGACCCCACGACGAACAGCGCGATCATGGCCCAGTAAGACGGGCCGTATGCCGTGAATTCCCTTTGCGAGGAAAACAATCTCGATCAGCTCCGTGGTCACACGAAGTCGAAAACCGGTGGGAGAACGCCGACCATCAACGCCGCCCACACGCCGAAGACGGGAAGGTAACGGGTCTGCCAGCGTTCGGTGGAGCTGAAACCGCGGCGGCCGCGCAGGAACCCGAGGATGAGATGAGCCGACCAGGTCAGGTTGACGAGGAGGACCAGGTTCATTCCGAGTGCCGCCACCTTGTTCGGGGTGAAGCCGAATTCCGCGATTCGAGTGAGCATGGCGAACAGCATCAGCAGGTCGACCGCGAGGGCACTGACGACGAGGACGAGTTGGAGGCGGTCGAAGAGGTCGGGTGGCAGGTAGGGGTCACGGGCGGAAATCGCGTACAACAGCAATCCAAGGACGACGACGAGAATGAGATCCATCAGGATCAACAGGTTTCGGTCGACGTCGACGACGCTGCCGGTCGTAGCGAATGCCGTGAGCAACACGAGCAGCATGAGCGTGGTCAGTGGGGTGAACACGCGGGTGAGGACTGGGGCGATGTTCTCGACTACATTCTGTTTCGCCTCCACGAGCCATGCTGCGACGATGACCGCGCCGGCCGTCCCGAACGGCAGCACCCAGTCCTCGATGAACCACTCGACACTCAGGCCGAGCGCGTCGAACGCACCGATCGTCAGGCCGATGAGGACGCCGCCGCCGAGGGCGAGGAGGGTCAGGTAGACGACCCATTCGCCGGTGAATCGGATGAAGTCCATTCGCCGCCGATCCGATCGCCACTGACCCCCGACATACGCAAGGCCGACGGCGAACCACAGCGCGATCGGTGCGTGGATCGCCGCGATCACCTCGGTGGCGCCGTTCGACGCGAACGGGAAGACGTTCAACAGAACCGCCGCCAGGGCGAACGGCACCAGCAGTACCGCGGCGAGCCGGGGCGTGACCTGTCGCTTCCAGGCGAAGTATCCGGCGAGGAACGGAAGAACGAACAGGCTGAGGTTGCGTGCGAGGTCCTGCTCGCCGAGTGTCGTCACGCCTGCCTTGACCGACAGTGCCGCGCCGACGGCGAGCCCGAGAACGACGAACAGCTCACGTGTGGGGCGAGTGCCGTCGCCATCCGACGCGGCCGGCATCAGAACGAGTTGCTTCCACAGCCGATCGGAGTGCTCGCGCGCGAACTCGCGGGAGATGTCATCGACGTTGCCCATGCGTTTGACCGCGACCAGGAATGCCTCGTCGGTCTGCAGTCCGGCGGCGGACAGATCCGAAATTTGATCGCGTAGATGGTCTTCCATCTCGTCGGTGTCGGCGGCGGATATCGCGTGACGGCGCTCGACGTAACCCCGCCACTGGCCGATCTGCGATTCGAGCTCCTTGTCGGTATCCATCACGACCATCCTTCGGCGGAGGCTGGGGGCAGTTGGACGGAGCGCCACACCTGGCTCAGAGCGTCCGCGACGACGTCCCATTGGGCGCGTCGTTCCGCGAGCATCTCCCGGCCCGCAGCGGTGATCGTGTAGTGCTTACGCCTTCGCCCGCTGTCGGAGGCTCCCCACGATGCCGACACGTATTCCAACCTTTCCAGGCGATGCAGAAGTGGGTACAACATTCCGTCGGTCCACTGAATCCGTCCGCCGGACAAGTCGTTCACTCGTTTCAAGATGGCATACCCGTAGGACTCGCCTTCCGCGAGAATTCCGAGCACGAGGGGAGTGGCCGAAGCCGCCACCAGATCTTTCTCGATATGCATAGAACCCCTATCCCTAGATCTGCTAGTTATAAAAACTAGCAGATCGGATCGCGGGTGGTGCGCAGCTCGCGGAAGTCGAAAGCGACAACCTGGGGTTGACGCTCACGGTCCGTCAACCTAGAGTTGACGCATGGAGACTTCAGATCGCACGACCCCACCCATCCGACTCGACGAGCTCATCGACGCGATCAAGAAGGTGCACGCCGAAGCCCCGCTCGAGCAACTCACCGACGCGGTCCTCGCCGCGGAGCACCTCGGTGAACTGGCCGACCATCTCATCGGCCACTTCGTCGACCAGGCCCGCCGCTCGGGGGCATCGTGGACCGAAATCGGCAAGAGCATGGGCGTCACGAAGCAGGCCGCGCAGAAGCGATTCGTCCCCAAGGATCCCGGGCAGGCCTCCGACCTCGACCCGAATCAGGGATTCAGCCGGTTCACTCCGCGCGCACGACAGGTGGTGGTGGTCGCGCAGAACGAGGCCAGGGCGGCACGCACCGCCGAGATCCTGCCCCAGCATCTCATCCTCGGACTCCTGGCCGATCCGGAAGGGCTCGGCGCCCGGGCGATCTCCGCGCAGGACGTGACACTGGATTCGGTCCGGCACGCCGCGACCGCGACTCTGCCCCCCGCCGTCGAGGAGGTGCCCGCGCTCATTCCCTTCGATGCCCAGTCACGCAAGGCGCTCGAACTGACGTTCCGTGAGGCACTACGTTTAGGGCACAACTACATCGGAACCGAGCACATCCTGCTGGCCCTGCTCGAGGTCGAGGACGGGGTCGGAGTGCTCACCGGACTGGGTGTCGACAAAGCTCGCGCCGAGCAGAACATCGCCGCCAACCTCGACGCCATCGTCGCCGCCCGCGAAAAGGAGTGACCTCGCAGGGCCTCCGTCACTCACGCGGTGCTCAGGTGAAGGGCGTCCCGCCGGTGACGCCGAGCACTTCTCCGGTGACGTAGCTGGATTCGCTCGATGCGAGGAATACGTACGCGGGTGCCAGTTCGGCCGGTTGGCCGGGCCTGCCCAGAGGCACGTCGTCCCCGAACTGCCGATAACCGTCGGCGGGCATTGTCGCGGGGATCAGCGGCGTCCAGATGGGCCCCGGTGCAACGGCATTGACCCGGATTCCCCGCTTCGCCACATCAGCCGCCAAACCCTTGGTGAAATCGATGATCCCTGCCTTCGTGGTGGCGTAGTCGAGAAGCCCGGGAGACGGATTCATCCCTTGGATCGACGAGGTGTTCACGATCGTCGATCCAGGTTCCATGACCGCGACGGACTTCTTGCACAACCAGAACAGCGCGTAGAGGTTCGTGCGCAGGACACGGTCGAATTGCTCGGTGGTGATGTCGGCGATACCACCCGTCTGCACCATCTGAAAGGCCGCGTTGTTGACGAGTATGTCGAGACCGCCGAGTTCACGGACCGTCAGATCCACGAGAGCCTGACAGTGGTCCTCCGACGTGATGTCACCGGTCGCGACGACGCCTCGTCGTCCGGCCTCTTCCACCAGTCGCACGGTCTCCCGTGCGTCCGACTCCTCGGCCTCCAGGCAACTGACCACGACGTCGGCACCCTCGCGAGCAAACGCGATCGCCACCGCCCGTCCGATGCCCGAATCCGCGCCGGTGATCAGGGCGCGGCGACTGTCGAGGCGGCCGCTTCCCCGATAGGACTTCTCGCCGTGATCCGGGGCGGTCACCATGTCGGAGGTCAGTCCCGGGTGCGGTAACTCCGGTTGGTGTTCGCGATCGGGGGCGGGGTACTGCGTAGTGGGATCCTGCCGGACGTACTGGTCGGCCATTCTCGTACCCTTCTTCGTCTTCTGTCGAATCGGCAAGCCGGACTGATAAGTTCGTCGAATCAGTGAGAGGCGCTTCCCGCGACGCTTACCCCTTCGAGAGGACCCGGAAACCGTCAGGGCAGGGGGCCGGCGTGCGATAGTGCGGTGTTCGTGCGTATGCCGTGAGCGTCTTTGCCGGGGGAGGCGCCGAACAGGCGGCGGTATTCGCGATTGAACTGTGAGGGGCTGTCGTAGCCGACACGATGCCCGACGCCCGCGACGTCACCGGGGTGGGCGACCAGCATCGAGCGGGCGTGTTGCAGTCGAATTCGTTTCTGAAACTGCACGGGGCTCATGGCAGTGACTCCTCGAAAGTGCTGGTGAAACGCTGATGCACTCCCGTGGAGCCCACTGAAGAACGGTTTCCTGTCCGGCAAATATCGCCGCGGCACAGAGGTCACCGACTCCGCCCGCACCGCCTTCGTCGGCGGTCCGACCGACGCCGAGTTCGTGGTCATCGACGCCGTCGCCGCAATCGCCGACGACCTTGCGACCACTTCGGCAGCCGTTGCGCCGGCCTGGCTGCGTGCCCGATCCGGGACCGTCGTGCCTATCCTCCGCGCCAGGCGCGTCGAGCACCTCACGGATAACATCGCCGGCCTGGAGGTGACCCTCAGCCCCGAACACCTCCGCACGCTCGACGAAGTCTCGGCGCCGACACTGAATTATCCGGCGCCGATGCACGGCGAGCAGCGGGCGATGCTCCTGTTCGCCGGCACCACGGTGGACGGGGAATCGTCCACCGTGTATCCACCGCTGCTGCAGAGCGACGTCCGAAGCCGGCCGGGTGAGGTACGGACAGCGAGGTCGACCCCCTAGTTCGCCGGCAATATCCGCCGAACCGCGCGAATCGTGACGGCCGGGCTCGCCGGATGCCATACCTCGCGATCAGAGTAGGACCAGGCATAAGTAGGACTACCGTCGCAAATGCAGTCGAGTAGCCCCGGCTCGTCGAGTTCGTCGGCTGACCATTCGTACAATTGCTGCAGCCGCGGCCCGATCAGGCCGTAGTCCAGCATCTCACCGACGTTGTGCTCAGCGGCGACATACGCCGCGACGTCGTCCCCGAGGGGGTATCGGTCGGGGAGGACCCGAGAGAGGGACAGGAAGATCCCGGTCATCGAGAGACGGGGATCTCCGAGAAGTGGGCCGGCCGGCGCGAGCCGCCCGAGCGCCAGACGCGGCGCCGCGACCAGGGCATGGGCATAGAGAACACGGAGCAGTACGACGTTGAGGAAGAAGCGCTCCGGACGGCTCTCCGTGCAGGCAAGGTCGCGGTGGTCCAGGTAGGCGGAGGCGATGCTCGCATTGTGGGCCCGGTACCACGTGCGTGCGGTCGGATCGGCAACGAACAGCATCCACAGATCGACGGTGTGCGAGGACGGCGTCCCGCACATTCCGCCGCTCCGGGCGACAGCCTCGCAGCCGTCGCGCATCAGCCGCTCGTTGACCGCTCGCCACCACGGACTGCCGGGCGGCATCGCACCGAGCGGCGCCAGCACGCCGCGGCCGATCTGCCAGCGCATGAACGACAAAGCCGCCCGGCGGAACGGTAAGTGCCGGGGTGCGTTGCCGATCGGACCGTGATAGGTACGGGCGATCAGCTCGAGTCGGGCTGCAGGATCGTCACACACCGCATGGACCTGACTCCGCGCCCACTCTGCGGCGGAACGTCGAGAACTCACGCTCCCTATCGTCGGACCCGCCGGCGCTGGGCGGAAGTGTGCGATTTCTACTCGGCAGCGTCTGCCGTCGCACCCGGCGGAGGCCACCGATGTATGTTTCGGGTGCAACAGCGGAGAAGTCCTGTGACTTGATGCGACAGCGAATGCAGAAGAGCTACAACAGAGTTCCGTTCCGTCCCTCCGACCATGGAGACACTCCTACGGACCGGTCGAACGCACACCGCTGGCACCGCACTGCTCATCGGATTCGGTGCAGGTCTCACGTAGGCCGCTCAGGTCGTCACGCCGCCCGCAGCGCCGTACGCTCCCTGACGACTCGGCAATCACCCGTGATCGGAGGGTGGTGGGCGGTAGGGGGAGTAGCGTGGTGGGTGTCGAGGGTTATTCGAATATGCGCGGTCGTGCCATGTCGTCCTCGGCGCCCACACCGGCCCGCAGTCCAAGGGCCGAGAACTGGAGCGCCGCCATGGCGTCGAACCCGACTGATGTGTCGAATTTACTCGTGTCCGAGTCACCGAGCCCCGTGTCGGCGGTGGAATCGGCGGCGTCGTGCACGGCATGCCCACACAGCACGGATTCCCACGATGCGCTCGGGATTCGCTTCTGTGCCGTGACCTCGGCGCGAAGCCTCGATCGTAAGTGTATCTGCGCCGGTGAACAGGTGAGTGAACAGCACTACTCCCGGTACTGAAGCAGACGCTCGCCCACGGGCGGTCCGTGCGATTCGTCGACGGCGTGGCATGACGGCACTATTCTCATGCCACGTCGTACGTTCGAGTCGAAAGGACGCCCATGGCTCGTGTGCAGTTCCGGTCCCCGTCGACGGGACGCAATGTTCGCGCCGTGTTGTTCGATACCTTTGGCACCGTTGTCGACTGGCGCTCCGGTATCGCCGCCGCTGTCGCGGACTACGCGGCGCGCCATCAGCTCGAGGTGGACGCAGTTGCGTTCGCCGACCGGTGGCGTGCCCGTTACCAGCCCTCCATGGACGCCATCCTTTCCGGCACCCGCGAGTTCGTGACTCTCGATATCTTGCACCGCGAGAACCTCGACTTCGCGCTCCGCGAATCGGGCATCGACCCCTCGGATCACGATGCCGGAGAGCTCGACGAGCTCGCGCGCGCCTGGCATGTGCTCACCCCCTGGCCCGACAGCGTGCCAGGTCTCACGGCACTCAAGGCCGAGTACATCATCGGCCCGCTCTCGAACGGCAATACCTCACTTCTGCTCGACATGGCCAAGAACGCCGGAATCCCGTGGGACGTGATCATCGGCTCCGACATCAACCGAAAATACAAACCTGATCCCGAGGCTTACCTGCAAACGGCGCAGTTTCTCGGTCTTCATCCGGGCGAGGTCATGCTCGCCGCCGCCCACAACGACGACCTCGAAGCCGCGCACGCTGCGGGACTGGCCACTGCGTTCATTCTCCGGCCCGTCGAGCACGGACCGCACCAGACCGACGATCTCGCGCCAACAGGCAGCTGGGACATTTCGGCCACCGACATCACTCATCTCGCAGCGCAGCTCGGTGAGGGATCGACAGGGTTCAGGTGAAGTGGCGAACCTTCGGGTCGCATGCCTCACATCTGTCAGGTAATCCTTGACGCCGCGTTCCGCCTCTGTCAGGCTATGCCTGACAGAAATGGGAGGTTGTCATGGAACTTGTCGAACGCGCCGTCAGCGCGGATATCGACGCCGCTGCTCGCGCGGTGATAACGGCGGCGGCCGCCGAAGCGAGCCGTCACGCTGACGAAATCATCGGCACCGGACCGCTTCCCGGTACGGCGGAGTGGGACGCCGAGCAGGGTACGGGCATTCCCGAAAAGCGGACCCTGGCCTGGCATCTGCTGAGTCTTCGCATCCAGCTCGCCGCCGGGCTGGACGGCGTCGAAACCGTTCTCGGCCTGCGCTTTCAGGGAGCGACGTGGGCGACCATCGGGAAGGCCGCCGGGATGACCCGTCAATCCGCGCACGAGCGGTGGGGTTCCCGCACGACCGCCCTGCTCGACCCGATGGGGACCGGCCTGCCCGAGACCGTCGCTGACGACGATCCGAGCTGAACCGGGACGTGGTGGAACTCGGGGCGACAGAGGAGGCGCCGCCGTCGGAGGGGCCGGTCAGTCCCGGTACTGCGGGGACGGTGGTCCGGGTGCCGGGCCGAGCGACGACAGCCACCGATCGTAGAGAGCACTCCAGGTTCCGTCTGTGCGCAGCCGTTCGAGTGTGCCGTTGACGAACCGGACGAGGTCGTCGTTTCCGGGAGCGAGGCCGATGGCGTATCGGGCGGAATCGGTTTCGGGACCGACGATTTCCAGATTCGGATCCTGGGCGACGAGACCGGCGAGGACGGCAGCCCCTGCAACCGCGTCGACCTGTCGCTGCTGGATGGCCATGAGGCAGTCGTCCCAGTCGGGTACCGCAAGGATCGTGGCTTTGGGGGCGATACGCGACAGCGCCGACACCGACGCCGCGTCGTGGTGCGTGCAGACCCGTCGCCGGGCAAGGTCGGCAGGACCGGAGATTCCCGACCCGTCCCGCACCACGAGCCGGCGGGATGCCTCGAGATACACCGTGGAGAGCGCCAAGTCCTGGGAACCCTCACAGGGGAGGGCAACCGGACGCACGACCATGTCCGCGTCGCGGCGGCCGAGCATCTCGGCGCCGTCATCGGTTCCGAGCGGCCGGAACTCGACCCTGGTGGGATCGCCGAGTAGATCACGTGCAACCTCCCGCGCGAGGTCGACACCGAATCCGGTGAGGGTGCCGGTAGTCGGGTCGCGGAAGCTGAACAGGTTGGTGTTCTGGTCGACCGCGACGACCACCGTGCCGCGGGCACGGATATCGCCGAGAGTGCCACCGAGGCTCGGAGCCCCCGGACGGAGACTGGCCTGTGCTGCACATGCCGACGGCTCCGTGGCCGGCGGCGGCGCCTCGGACGGTGCGATGAGCTGGGCGCCGGCCGACAGGGGGAACTCCGTGAAGTCCCCGGAGAACCTCGGGGTGGGTGCATCGGGCGCGCCGCAACCTGCAATCAGGACAGCTCCGAGCACGAGGCTGCCGAGCAGCCGAGCGGAGCGCGGTCGCCGTTCCGGGTGTCGTCGCACCATCAGTGGTACTCACTCACTCTGGGCTCGATCCCCGCGACGATGGCGAGCGCTGCGGAAACGGCGAGCACGATGCCACCTACGGCGAGCGCCGCCATCGTGCGGTACGACTCCCGCATCGCGTCGAGTTCCTCGGTGCGCAGAGCCGTGATGGCGTCTTCGAGCGCTTCGTCGAGGGCCCGGAACTGGGCCGTCGATGCCGTCGATCCCGGACCGACGGCAACGTCCGCCGCGCCCTGGTAGTCGCCGTCTGCGAGCTTCTGCTGCAGGTCCCGGTGCGCGCCCCGCCATCCGTCGAACGCGGCGGACGCCCCGCTGATCGTCGGTGCGACGACGGTGTTCCGCGACGCGTCCGAATTCAAAATCTCGGCGAGTGCGTCCGTGTGCCGGGTGTAGTCGCTCCCGGCTGGATCGAAACCCGGACGAAGCAGTCCGAGCGTCTCGTCGGCGCGGGCCTGCTGGGCGAGGATCCTCGCCTTCGTGACCGCCGCGAGGGGCTCCGCGCCGTCGATCCGTGCGCGTTCGCTGGCCGACGTCGACAACAGCCCGGCGACCACGATCCATACGACGAGAGCAGCCAGCAGGACGGTCGCACACGCCAGTCCGGGATTGACCCGGCGGCGGCTTCGATGCGCCACGTACGTGTGCGCGACGGCGAGGACGACGACCCCGGCCGACGCGACCACTATGGCGGTGGCGGGCAACCTGGCAGTGTGGGACTGCGTGTCGGCGACGGCGCGGGCCTGGTCGTTGTACAGGCGTTCGGCCAAAGGCAGGATGGTGTCCTGCATGAGAGCCGATGCGGTTCCGAGATATGCCACCCCGACCGGATTTCCCGCGGAGTCGTTAGACCGTGCGGTCGCCACCAGGTCCGTGTACACGGCGACGTGCCGCGACATCTCGGTGAGCAGTCGCAGCGATTCGACGTCGCCTGAGGTGACGCCGTACGACGCGGTGACGAGTGCGTTCGACGCGTCGCCGATCGCCTGGTTGTACCGGTCGCGCACCGCCAGCGGCTCGATGGCACCCGCGATGAACGACGACGTCGCTGCCGCGTCGGCGATCGACAACGAACTGAACAGGTTCTGCGCGGCGTCCGCGAGCGGTTCGGTGTGGGCGCGAAGGGTTTCCATGCGCTGCTGCCGCGCGGCCACCACGGCGGACGTCACGAGGCCGGCCGTCAGCGCGACCGCGACGAGGACGACGGCGAGGAGGGAGAGGCGTCCTGGTGTGGACGCAAGGAATTCGCGCCAGGGGCGCCGCCGGACCTCGGGTTCGACGAGCAGGGATTCGTTCAGGAGATGCTCGGCCGGCGAAGTGTCACGATCTCCGCTGGATACGACGCCGCGGTCCTGGTGGAACACCTTCTCCTCCTCATCCCTGCACACAGTGTGCGCCGATCACGGTCGGAAAACACCGAAAGCATCGACGTGCGCGAGTAGCCTGCGTCACCCGCGGGTATCTCCAGACTGGGCACGATCGGACTGGAGATCCGCGGGTCATGAAGACAAGCTCATGAAGACAAGGGTGCGCACGTTCTGCGTCGCGGCTGCGGTCGCAGCGATGGCGCTCGGGGCCTGCGCGGCCCCTGCACCGCGGGCCGACGACGAAACGGAGAAGGTCTTCTTCTTCTTGCCGAACACGACGACCACCCGATTCGTGGAGCGAGACGAACCCCTGTTCACCGACTTCCTGGAGCTGTTCGCGCCGGAGGCGACGGTGACGGTCCGCAACGCCGAGGGTGATCCTGCCCGTCAGCAGAGCCAGGTCGAGTCGGCGATCGCGGAGGGCGCGTCCGTGCTTGTGGTGATCTCCGCGGACGCGAGATTTTCGGGTGGCGCCTTGACTGCCGCCGCCGAGGCGGACGTTCCGGTAGTGCTCTACGACCATGACGCGGTCGGTGGACCGGCAGACGTTCAGGTGATCTTCGATCCACTCGAGGTCGGCCGACGGCAGGGGAGCCGCGCCGCGGATCTGATCGCCGCGATGCCCGGCGACGGTGTGAAGATCGCCCGGGTGGAGGGAAACCTCGGTGAATACGGGACCCGTCAATTTCGGCTCGGTCAGGACGAGTATCTGCAGCCACTCGCCGACAGTGGCAAGATCCGCGTGGTCTGCGAGACCGCGATCGACGACTGGGACCCCGCCGAAGGTCAGGCATTCGCGGAGGAATGCCTGACCCGCGAGAACAACGACATCGCGCTGTTCGTCACCATGAACGACGACCTGGGAGGCGGAATCGTCGCGGCACTGGCCGGCCGCGGGCTCGACGGACGGATCCCGGTCACCGGGGGGCAGGACGCCAATCTCGCTGCGCTGCAACTGATCGCGCAGGGAACTCTCGACAACACGATCTTCAAGAATCTGTCCGACCAGGCGAAGGTCGCCGCGCAGCTGACCACATCGATCCTCCACGGCGAAGGCCCTCCGGAGGAGATGATCAACGGCACGATCGACAACCAGTACATGGCCGTGCCGACGGTGTTCCTGCCCGTGCAGAACATTACGAAGGACAACCTCCAGGTCGTGGTCAACTCCGGCTTCTACACGTGGCAGCAGATCTGTGCGCCGGATCCGGCATCCGCGGTGTGCGGGGAGCACAGCTGAGCCGGGCGGAACTCGGCGAGTTCAGCTCAGAGGCGCGATGACACCGCGGTCGCCGACTTCGGCGCCGACGTCGATCACCCGCCCGGCCAGCAACCAGCCCGACGGTCCGCGTCGCCACTCGTCGCGGTACTCACCGAGGCACTCGTACGTCGCGCCGGCACGGTCGCCGAGGCCGACGTGAAACGCCCGGAAATAGGAGCGAGTACGCGCCGCGTCACCGTCGACGTCGACGTCGATGTTGCCGAGCAGGTGCTGCGTGGCGCCGCAGACGTCGAGGTGGGAACGGACGCGGGCGACCACGTCGGCCCGCCCGGTCCGCCCGTAGGCCACGACATCTTCGGTGAGCGTCGCCGCGAACCCCGGCCAGTCCTTCGTGTCGAGCAGGACGGCCACGACGTGCAGGCGGTCGGTGATCCGGACGCGGTCGGGAGCGGGCTCGGGCATGGCTCGATCTTCCTCGGAGGGCCGGCCGCGTCGGCCCGGAATCCCGCTGATCGAGACTGTCCGGTGGCGTAACACCGTCGGGCTGCGGGTGGGGTGCGAAGGTTGGGTCGCATACGGTGGCAGTGGCTCGCCGGGCGGGCCGCATCGAGGAGGAATCGGTAATGAGTGCACGTACACCCAAGGAGCGCATCCCCAGCCAGTGGGAGGAGATCACAGCCGCCGATCCCGGGCACTCGACGTGGTATGTCGAGCGGTTCCGGGCGATGGAGGCGCAGGGCAAGGACATCGTGGGAGAGGCGCGCCTGGTCGATGCAATGCTCGGCCGTGGCGGTCGGGTACTCGACGCGGGGTGCGGACTGGGCCGCCTCGGCGGCTATTTGCACGATGCCGGTCATGTCGTGGTGGGTGTCGATGTGGATCCTGTGCTCATCGACGTGGCGAAGGAGGATCACCCCGGTCCGACGTGGCTGGTCGGTGACCTCGCGGAGTTGGATCTGCCGGCCGACGGCATAACAGCCGATTTCGACGTGATCGTCTGTGCCGGCAACGTGATGACTTTCCTTGCGCCGTCGACCCGCGAGTCGGTGCTGGCGGGATTCGCCTCCCATCTCGCCCCGACCGGTCGCGTGGTTGTGGGGTTCGGTGCAGACCGGGGCTACGAGTTCTCGCAATTCCTCGCGGACGCTCAGGCCAACGGCCTCACGGCAGATCTGCTGCTGTCGACGTGGGATCTGCGCCCGTTCACCGAGGATTCCGACTTTCTCGTGGCGGTGTTTTCGCGCGCGCACTGACCACCCCTTCCTGGAGCGAGAGGAGCACGGTGAGGGCAGCGGTTGCATCGAGCAAGGCTCGGGAGCGTGCCGTGGTGGCCTGGTCGCGGGCAGCCAGCGCGGCGCCGATGTCACCCGATCCGGAAGTGTGCCCGAGTTGTGCCAAGACCCCGCGGAGAGGTGCGATGCGATAACCGGCCTTTCGCAGCTGATGCACGACGCGAGCGTCGCCGACCTGGGTCGGGGAGTACCGGCGCGCTCCCGTGGGTGTGTCCCGGTCGGGGACGACGAGTCCCTCTGTGTCCCAGTGCCGCAACGTGGAGGGGCGGATGCCGAGGGCGACGGCGAGTTCGCTCACGCTCATCCAGTCCGAGGCCTGCACGTCGTCGATCGGTTCGGTCGAGATCACATCGGCGGCCTCCTTCGCCAGGGCCAGTTCGGTTCGTTCCGCGTGGAGTCGGGCGTGTGCTGCATCGAGGAGAGCGACCGTTGTCGCGGCCGGGCACGTGTGCACGCTGCGCATGATCCGTTTGGCTTCGACCGGGCCGGCGCCGATGGCGAGTTCCCGATAGGCGAGCGCGGCCTGCACGTGCGCGTCGGTGTAGATGCGGTATCCGGTTGCGGTGCGGGTTGCGGGAGGCAGCAACCCGTCGCGTTCGAGGTTGCGCACGTGTTGCACGGAGCACCCGGCACGCCGGGCGACATCGACGGTCCGCAGATGAGGTGATTGGAGACTTGGCACCGTATTTCTCCTACGTTTGCTCTTCGAGGTCTCCACGAGCACTTTAATGAAACGCTGGAAGCTATGACCATGGACGACATCATCGACTTCGTCGAAGGCCTCGGCGACGTTCTGACGCTCAGGCCTGCCCCCGGTGACGGTTCGCCGGAGATCAGCTGGGGTGACACCTTCTTCTACTACTCACCGGATCGAATCGTTCCCGACAGGACCCAGCCCTTCGCCACGATCGTCACCAAGAACTACCCCGGCGACGAAAGCTCGGGTCTGGACCGCGCGGGCGCGTTCCGGGTGAACATCCACGCCGGGAAGGAGGCATTCATCGAGGCAACCGGCCACGCACCGCGAGAACAGGGCGTCGCCGACGCCGGTGTGCCCGACACCGTCATCGCGCATCCCGTCTACGGCCCGTTGGGCTGGCTGGCGGTCACCGAGCCTGGCTCTCGCTCCGGCGAAGTCACTCGAGAGTTGCTGCGCGGGGCGCACGCCCTCGCTCGCTCGCGCTACGAGCGACGAGCGGAATCCACCCGACGCTGATACGAGAAAGGCGCGCGGGACCGAGGACGACGAAACTGGCGTCGTCCTCGGTCACGCGTCGTCACATCTGGTAGATCTGGCTGCTGTTCCATCCGACGAGGAGTTCGTCGAGCGTCATGCTCTGGTCCCTGCGTTCTTGCCGTTGGTCGCGTTGTCGGTCGTGGCGGGGGCCGTCACCGTGGTCACCGCGGTCGCCGGGGATGGTGGGTGCGGCGACTGTCGTGACGGGATGGTCGGCTGCTGTCGCGACGGCGGTGCTGGCTCCGAGAGGGATGACGGCGAGCGCGGCGGCGACGGCGGCCGTGGCGAACCGGTTTCGCAGGCGGATTCGAGGGAGACGGGTCACTGCGCCCGAAGTATTCGCCGCGTGCGACGTCTCTGAGTGGGGAAGTGAGGTGTGCATTTCGTAGTGTCCTGTTCGAATGCGTGGGCCCAACGTCCACAGCTACTCGAATGGTGTCGGCGAAGGCCCGGAACGTTACACCCGACGGTCCAGGAATTTCGTTTCCACAGTGGATCCCTCCCCGTAGTGGAGATGTTCTCCATGGATGGATTCCCGAGTCCGTACTACCGTCGCAGTGACCGCAGGCGGGCGCCGTGGCGCGTCGGCCGGGACCAGTGGGGGGAGAGGAGAAGCAGAGCCTTCCATCGAATCTGGCGGGGCTCGAATCGACTACACCGTGCACGGTGACGGCCGATCCTCGTCGAGCGTGGTTTTGCTGGCGGGTTTCACAGCCCCCGCCACGTCGTGGCGGTATCAGATCCCGTCGCTGATCCAGTCAGGTCACCGCGTCATCGCGGTGGATCTGCCGGGCCACGGAACGGCTCCCGCCATGCTGCCCGGCACGACGATGCGGACACGCGCCGGATTCGTGCACGCCCTCATCGAGCAACTCGACCTGCAAGGTGCGGCAATGATCGGAGGGTCGATGGGCGGAAACACGATCTGGTCGTACGTCGACACGTACGGCACGGGGCGGCTTCGCGCCGCGGTTGTGGTCGATCAGACTCCGCGGATGCTCAATGCACCGGAGTGGGCGTACGGGTTCTACGGCTACGACCAGGAGAAGGTCGACACATTCTTTGCGGACGGGATTCCCGCGACCGGCCACGGCACCCCGATCTGGAAACGCGGCATGCGGTTGGTCCGCCTACTCGCCGCGATGGGCCGCGTCGACCGAACCCTGTCGCCACCGGAACTCGCCCTGTTGAACGATCATGCGAAATGCGACTGGCGTTCGACGATCCGTGCGACCGATCTTCCCGTGCTCTTCGTCGCCGGTTCCGACAGCGAGTTCTGGCCGTCAGCACACGACGCAGCGGCCGCAGCACTCGCACCGAACGGAGCGCCGACCGTCGTCGCACGCGCAGGTCACGCGAGGAACATGGAACGACCACATTCGTTCAACAGGGCTGTCGCCGAATTTCTCGATTCCGCGTCCTGAGCCCCGAACCGTGGCAAGCGCCGCCGCAGTCGCTACCGGTCAGTCGACGGACTGCACGACGACCGTGCCGCCGCTCTCCGCGGACTCACGCGCCGCTGCCAACACCGCGATGGTGCCGAGCGCGGTGCGGGCAGGCACCGGTTGCTCGCCGGTGCCGGCAACGGCGGCCGCGAATTCCGTGTAGTAGTCCTGATACGCACCCCGTTGCGACGGGACCGTTTCCGCGCCCTCTGCTGTATGGAGGGCGCCCCACCGTTCCCGTCGTTCGTAACCCCACCCGGTGGGATCGTCGACGGGCCGCGTCCCCGCGAAGAGAGTCTGTGCCTGCACGTCCGTACCGTCCGCCACATAGGCGCCCAAGCTGCCGAACGCCCGCAGCCGTCGTCCCTCGAGGTGGTTGACCTTGCTCGACGAGACGCTCGAATAGACCCCGCTGCGGTGAGCGATGTTGACGACGAAGCCGGCGTCGGTGCGCCCCTCCGGCCGGTCGACATAATCGAGGTGGGCGTCGACCCTCTCTGCCGGACCGAACAACCACAGCATCTGGTCGACGACGTGTGCGCCCATGTCGCGCAGCAACCCGCCAGTTGGGCCGGCTTCGAGCGTGTCGGCACCGTCCAGGTCGAACTGGGATTCGATACGCCAGATGTCGCCGAGTCGCGGCAACACCGACCTCAGCGTGCGGATGTCGGCGTCGTATCGACGGTTGTGATAGACGCTGAGCAGCACGCCGGCGTCGTCTGCGGCTGCCACCAACTCTCGGGCCGTCTCGACGTCCGGCGCGAAGGGCTTGTCCGCGACCACGTGCACACCCCGCCCGATTGCCTCGAGTACGAGTTCGCGCCGCGTCTGCGGTGGGGTGGTGATCGTGACGGCATCGACGCCGGAGTCGATGAGCTCGCCGAGGCTCGAGAACACCGGTATTCCAGGGAAGTCTGCGGCAGCCTGGGCGACACGTGAGGCGGAGCGGGTCACGATGCCGCCCAGTGTGATTCCCTCTGCCGCTTCGACAAACGGTGCATGGAAGTAGCGGCCGCCCAGTCCGTACCCGACGATTCCGATATTCATACTCATGCGTGAAGTGTATGTTAAGACATTCGAACAATCTATGTCTGTAGAGCAGGAAGCCGCGGTGTCGGGGGTCGAGAACCGCGCAGTGCCATGCCACGATGAGGTGGCACGATGAGTTGCAGGGAGGCGACGACATTGCCGGAGCGATCAGGACCCCACGCCGACGATCCGTTCAGCGGTCGGCAGCCAACCAGCCACGAACGGATGACGGGACGGCCCTGGGATGCGTCATACCACGAGGGGCCTGCGCCGTGGGATGTCGGCCGGCCGCAGCCGGCGATCGTGCGGGTGGCATCCGAAGGTGGATTCGCCGGAGCGGTGCTCGATGCGGGATGCGGGACCGGCGAGAACGCTCTTCACGTCGCCTCGCTGGGATTGCAGGTTCTGGGCGTCGATGTGGCGGAGACGGCACTGGCGATCGCCCGTGAGAAGGCCGATGACCGTCGGATCGAGGTCGAATTCGCGGTGGCCGACGCGTTCCAGTTGGACAGTACGGGGCGCCGGTTCGACACCGTGCTGGACTGCGGACTGTTCCACACGTTCGACGCCGCCGAGCGACCACGCTACGTGGCGAGTCTGGCGTCGGTGACCGAACACGGCGGAACCGTGTATGTGTTGTGCTTCAGCGACGATGGTCCCGATACCGGCCCGCACCCCGTCCGCCGGGACGAGCTGAGAGCGGCGTTCGACCCCAGCGATGGATGGAAGGTCGCCGCCATAGAGCCGGACCGGATCGAGACGAGATTCCACGACGACGGCGCACCGGCCTGGTTCGCGACCATCGAGCGGATCTAGTCGGCGGGTGGGTCGGCCCGGTGAACGGTCGGCAATTCGTTCGTGTGTGCCGTCATTCGGCGTTGCCGGTCGGGAAGTAGACCGACCCGTCGCTACCTACGCAGCCGCCCTGGACGGGGCCGGGACCGAAGTACGCGCCGTTGACCTGACCGGCGCCACCGGAGGAATTCGACCCGACTCCGGCTCCCGCGACGCCGACTGCCCCGCAGGTGTAGCTGTTCGAGTCGCCCGGCTCGCTCTCGACCTGAACCTGTGTTCCCGGAGTGTTCGGATCCCCGTGCAGATTCGGTGCCGCGGCCGCGACGCCGGGTGCGGCGAAGATGGCGAGTGCGGCGGCCGCCGCGAGCGCCGAGCGCACTGCGAATGTGTTCATGCGATTCACCCTCGATTCGGTGGGCGCCCCGGATTCAGCTCGCCCGGTTCCGGCGGGCCGTCTCCCGCGACGCGTTCGTCTCACGGTAGGACCCCAATTATCGTTCGCCCCACCC
>NZ_JAAOQS010000118.1:0-25116 GCF_011603105.1 Rhodococcus sp. A14
CGAAACGCGACGTCCCGGTCGGCGCCGGAAGTGTGGTCCATTCCAATCCGGGGAACTCGACCTCGGGAAAAGCGTTGTTCTGCATGGCGAACGACACCTGGAACAACGGATGATACGCCGTCGACCGGGCCGGATTCAGCAACTCCACCAACCGCTCGAACGGCGCATCCTGATTCTCATACGCCGCCAACGCCTTACCCCGCACCCGGTCGAGCACCTGATCGAACCGCGGATTCCCCGACACATCCACACGCAGCACCCAGGTATTGACGAAGAACCCCACCAACTCGGCCAGGGCGTCGTCGGTGCGGCCCGCGATCGGCCCGCCGATCGCAACGTCCTCCCCCGCGCCAAGCCGGTGGAGCAGCACCGCGAGCACAGATTGCAGCACCATCGAGAGTGTCGCCCCCGCGCTGCGGGCCAGTTGGGTTACCTCCGAACCCAGTTCCGGTGCGACTGTGAACTCCACCGTGCCGCCGCGGTAACTCGGTGCCGGCGGTCGGCACCGATCGGTGGGTAGGTCGATGCACTCCGGCAACCCCGCCAACTCGCTACGCCAATACTCGACCTGAGTGGCCAGCACACTCCCCGGATCATCCGCACTGCCCAGAAGCTCCCGCTGCCACAACGTGTAATCCGCATAGTGGACCGGCAACGGCACCCACCCCGGCGCGTGGCCCGTCGTGCGCGCCGCGTACGCGACGGCGATGTCGCGGGCCAACGGCGCCAGCGAACCCCCGTCCCCCGCGATATGGTGCAGCACCAATACCAGCACGTGCTCTGATTCGGAAACTCGGAAAATGCGGGCCCGCAGGGGTATCTCGACCGACAGGTCGAATCGACAGCCCGCCGCCTCCGCGACTGCATCCATCAGAGTGCTGTCCCGCACGTCGACGATCTGAACCGGCAGTTCCGCGACGACCTGCTCAGCCGGCAGGATCTGCTGGAACGGCACACCCCCTTCCTCACCGAACACGGTTCGCAGGCTCTCGTGCCGGGCGACGACGTCCGCAACAGCGGCTGCGACCGCCCCGGTGTCGAGGTCGCCGGTGAGTCGCACCGCGACCGGAATGTTGTACGTCGCCGACGGGCCCTCGAACCGATACAGGAACCACAACCGGGCCTGCGCGAACGACAGCGGCACCCGCTCGGGCCGCACCCTTGCGGTCAGTGGCACCCGGACCGGGCCTTCCCTGAGTCGGGGTGCCAACTCCGCCACCGTCGAGGACTCGAACACCACCCGGATCGGAACCTCCACACCCAACACCGACCGAATCCGGCTCACCAAGCGCGTCGCCGACAACGAATGCCCACCCAGGTCGAAGAAACTGTCGTCGATTCCCACCCGCGGCACGTCGAGCACGTCCGCGAACAACGACACCAGAGTTTCCTCGACCGGCGACCGCGGACCCCGGAGTATGCCGCCGGTGAACTCCGGTTCCGGCAACGCTTTCCGGTCCAGTTTCCCGTGGGCCGTCAACGGCAGCTGATCCACCGCCATGATCACCGCCGGAACCATGAAGTCCGGCAACAACCCTGCCACGAAACGACGAACCCCGGTCGCCGAATCACTCGACCCGTCGACCCCGTCGATATCGAGAACTACATATCCGATCAACTCGGTGCCACTGCCGGTGGCGCGGGCCACCACTACCGCCTGCGCCACCGCAGGATGCTTCAGCAGCACCGCCTCGACCTCGGCGGGTTCGACTCGGAACCCCCGCACCTTCACCTGCTCGTCCGCGCGCCCCACGAACTCGAGCTCACCCTCGGCGGTCCACCGCACCAAATCCCCCGACCGATACATCCGCGCACCCACCGCCCCGAACGGACACGCCACGAACCGCTCCGCCGTCAACCCCGACCGGCCGAGATAACCGCGGGCCAGCTGCACCCCGGCGATGTACAACTCGCCCACCACACCCACCGGAACCGGCACCAACCCCGCACCCAGCACGAAGACCTGGGAGTTCCACACCGGCGCGCCGATCGGCGCGCTCGTGTCTTTCGACGGGCCGCATCGATGGTGGGTGACCTGGAGGGCCGTTTCGGTCGGCCCGTACACGTTGTGTACCGCAGTGCCACTGCGCTCCATGAAGTGGTTTGCCGTCGAGGACAACAGGTTTTCGCCGCCGCAGAAGACTCGTCGAAGCGAGTCGCAATCAGCCGGCTCGAGTCTCTCGTCGACCATGGCCAGCATCGACGGCGAAAAGTCGCCGGTGGTGATCTTCTCCGATCTGATCATCTCGGCGAGATAGGCCGCATCGCGGTGTCCCTCGGCCTTGGCGATCACCAGCCGCGCCCCGACCTCCAGTGGCAGGAACATCTCCCACACCGACACATCGAATGTCGCGGGGGTCTTCTGCAGCACCACGTCGTCGTGGTCGAAGCCGAAATGGTCCCGCATCCACAGCAACTGATTCACGATCGCCGAATGGCTGACAGCGACCCCCTTCGGCCGGCCCGTCGAGCCGGACGTGAAGATCACGTACGCCGTGTTACCCGGCCTCAACGGGGTGATTCGATCCTCGTTGCGGACGGGTGAGGAGTCGACATCAGGTCTTTGCGCGCCATGGATCTCCAGCACGGGGACGCCGCCCGGGATCTGTACGCGGTCGGTCGATCGCGTCAACACACAGACCGGTGCCGCGGACTCCATCATGTGCCGGATATGTTCGCTGGGGTAGTCGGGGTCGATCGGCACATATGCTCCACCCGCCGTCACGACCGCATAGATTCCCACCACGAGATCGATCGAACGTCGCACGGCGACACCGACCAGAGACTCCGGACCGACACCGTGCGCGATCAGTCTCCGAGCCAACCGGTTCGCTCGCTCGCCGACCTCTCGATACGTCAACTGCTCGTCGTCGGACGTCAGGGCCACCGCCTCCGGCGTGACAGCCGCCTGGCGTTCGAAAAGGTCGGGAAGTGTCACCTCCGGCACGGGGACCGCAGTGCCATTCCACGTGCCCACCACCAGCCGACGCTCGCCTGGTTCGACGAGGTCGATGCGGTCCACGGCGACGTGAGGGTCGTCCGCGACTGTCTGCAAGATACGGGTGAGCCGCCGGGCGATCGTGTCGACGGCTGCGGCGCCGAACAGGTTCGGCAGATACGCCACGGTCAACCGAAGTTGGGAGTCGACTCTCGCGATCAGGGTCATGGGGTAGTGCGACGCGTCGATCGTACGGACTCCGGTGACGACCATTCCGTCGATGGGGTTTGCGGCTGCCAACGCGGCGCGATCGATCGGGTACGACTCGAACACGACGAGGGTGTCGAACAGGTCGCGCACCCCGGCGGCCTTGTTGATCTCCGTCAACCCGAGGTAGTGGTGATCGAACAAGCCGGCCTGCTGCTTCTGCAACCGGGTCAACAACTCCGCAGCAGTGTCGCCCGGTGTGGACTGAACCCGCACCGGCAGGGTGTTGATGAACAAGCCCACCATGGACTCGACACCGGGCAGTCCGGCCGGTCGGCCGGAGACCGTCGCGCCGAACACCACATCCCGCCGGGCGGACAACTGTCCGAGCAGAATCCCCCACGCTCCCTGAACGACGGTGTTCAGCGTGACACCCAGTTCGGCGGCCCGCACCGACAAGCTCGTGGCCGTCTCCGGGGGTAGTTCGACCGTCACGTGCTCTTCCCCCGAGGTGGTTTCCCACTCCGGGTGCGCGGGCGCCAGCAGGGTCGGCTCTTCGATCCCGTCGAGGGCCTGCGCCCAGATTCGACAAGATTCGGCTCGGTCGCGCGCGGCCAGCCAGACCAGGAAATTCCGGTATCCGGTCGCTCTCGGTAACGCGGCGGCGTCGCCTCCCGAGACGTACAGCGCGAGTAGTTCCTCGGCGAGCAGTGGCATCGACCATCCGTCGAGCAGCACGTGATGATTGGTGATCACCAGCTCGAATCGATCCTGTCCCATCGTCACGAGCGTGAATCGGATCAGCGGCGGCGTCGCCGGGTCGAAATGTGTGGCGTGATCCTCGACGAGAAGACGTTGGAACTCGCCGTCTCGAGTGCCCTCGGGAAGGTTCCGCAGGTCGACCTCGCGCCATGGCAACGCGACTGCGCCGAGGACGACCTGTACCGGCCCGGTTTCGGAATCGTCGACGAACGCGGTCCGCAGGTTCGCCTGGCGATCCAGCAATGCCTGTCCCGCAGCGTGAATCCTCTCTGGATCGACCCGTCCGCCGAGGTGCAGAACGAGCTGGGTGGTGTACGCGTCGAACGACGAACCGGCCAGCATCGAGTGGAACAACAGGCCGGATTGCATCGCGGTCAACGGCCACACATCCACCACGCCCGGGTACCGGTCCTCCCACGACTCGATATCGTGTTGCGACACCGACACCAGCGGCACGTCGGACGGTGTCAGCCCGCCGGCCCCCGGCCCCTGCGCGTGCCGAGCCAGTGCCGAGACTGCGTCGCACCACAGGTCGGCAAGTTCCTGAACATCGTCACGGGAGAGCACCCCGGCGGGGAATCCGAACACGGCACCGAGTCGGGGACCGTCCGGACCGTCGGTCACCATCGCATTGATGTCCACTTCGGCCATCGCCGGCATGTCCGGATCCATCGTCGCGGAGAGTGCCGTTCCCTCGCTCGCGGGCATCCAGCCGAGGTCACGGAATTCCTCGGGAACATCGGCGGCCGAGATGCGCCCCAGATAGTTGAAACTGATCTGTCCGCCCGGATACTTCCCGAGTTGCGGTGCGGTGTCCGCGTTCAGATACCGAAGCAACCCGTAACCGATGCCACGGTCGGGCAGCGCCAGCACCTGTTCCTTGACCGCTTTGATCACGAGCCCGGCAGCGGGCCCGCCGGCGAATGCGTCGTCGAGATCGGCGCCCGCGATATCGACGCGAATCGGGAAAGCTGTCGTGAACCAGCCGACCGTGCGGGATAGATCCGCCCCGGGTATGACGTGCTGCTCGCGACCATGATTCTCCAGGGTTATCAACGACGACGGCTCGACAACCCCGCGACGGCGGCGCCAGCGGGTCAACGCCATCGCCAACCCCGCCAGAAGACCATCGTCGACCCCGGCGCGGAAGACCTTGGGGACCCTGGTGAGCAGCGACGCTGTCGCGTGCGCTGGCACCTGGTTCCGCACGTGCTGCACTGTGGACAGAACATCGAGGATCGGGTCGCATCTGCGCGAACCCAACGTCGGGTCGGGGCCCTCCAGAATCGATTGCCACAACGGTAACTCGGCCACTCGCCCTGGCCGCAATGCCTCGTCCACCAGCCCGTGTGCCCACCGCCGCATCGACGTCCCGCCCGCGGGCAGTTCCGGGCGTTCGCCGGTACGCACCCGCGCCCAGGCCGCCGCCAGGTCCGGGATGATGATCCGCCACGACACGCCGTCGATGACCAGGTGGTGGGCCACGACCAGCAGCCGACCCGAACCCGCCGAACCGTCGCCGTCACGGGGGACTTGGTCCAGCCACACGAACTGCACCATTACGCCCGCCGCCGGATCCACACGCCCCAGGGCCGCATCCAACTCGGCCGACGCCAGCCGCAGCCACGCCGGATCGCCCGGTGCGTCATCACCGTGGACCTGTCGAATCAGGCGGTTCACGTCGACCGTATCCGGGGGATCGACCCGAAGTTTCTGCTCCCCAGCGTCATCGGTCACCACACGCGATCGCAACATGTCATGACGGACCATCACGGCGCCGATGGTGGCGGCCAACCCGGCCCGATCGATACCGGCGGGCAACTCCAACACCATCGTCTGCGCGAATCGGCGGTACCCACCACCCCGCGCGAGGAGGAACCGCCCGATCGGCGTCAACGGCATCGTTCCCACTCCGCCACCGGACAACTCCTCGAGCACGACCCGGTCCGAATCGTGGTTCAGGACTGCAACCTCGGACAGTCCCGCAACAGTCCTGTGCTCGAACACATCCCGCGCCGTGATCAGCACACCCCGCGCTTTCGCGCGCGATACCAATTGGATCGACCGGATGCTGTCGCCACCCAGATCGAAGAATCCGTCATCGATCCCCACCTGGTCGACGCCGAGTACCTCGGCGAACACGCGGGCGAGGATCTCCTCGGTCTCGGTCTGCGGAGACCGGAACGCCTTGCTCGACGAGAACGCCGGCTCCGGCAACGCACTGCGGTCGAGCTTGCCGGCCGGTGTGAGCGGCAACTTCTCGAGCACCACGATCGCCGAGGGCACCAGGTACTCCGGCAGGCGGCCGGCCGCCACCGTCCGCACCCTCTCGGCGTCCACCTCACTCCCGGCTGCAGGGACCACGTAGGAGACCAGCACCGTCTGCCCGGACGGGTCCTTCCGATCGACCGTCAC
The DNA here is from genome assembly GCF_011603105.1 of Rhodococcus sp. A14. Lineage (NCBI taxonomy): Bacteria > Bacillati > Actinomycetota > Actinomycetes > Mycobacteriales > Nocardiaceae > Rhodococcus > Rhodococcus sp. A14. The sequence continues at coordinate 6,323 of NZ_JAAOQS010000118.1, forward strand.
CACGGAGCCGATTCCGGGCTGCTCGGTGAGCGCAGCGTCGATCTCGCCCAACTCGATCCGACGGCCCCGCACCGAGACCTGGAAATCGCTTCGCCCCAGATACTCCAGCCCCAACCGGGTTTCCCGCTCGATCCACCGCACGACATCGCCCGTGCGATACATCCTCTGGCCCGGCGAGCCGAACGGGTTCGCCACGAATCGCTCCGCTGTCAGTCCCGTCCGATCGTGATATCCCCGAGCCAGCGGAGTCCCGGCGACATACAACTCCCCCGCCACTCCCGCCGGTACCGGACGCAGCCACGTGTCCAGAACCACCAGGGACGCACCTCGGACCGGACCGCCCAGAGTCACCGGACCGCGCGGTGGTAACGGCGGCGAGGTCGCCACCGCCACCGTCGCCTCGGTCGGCCCGTAGAGGTCGTGCATCCGCCGTCCCGCAGCGAACGACTCCACCACCGATACCGGAACCGCCTCCGCGCCTGTGAGCAGGCATCGCACCGACGACATCCGCTCGACCGGTACCGTCGCCAGCATCGTGGGGGTGAGGAACGCGTGCGTCACCAACGCACTCTCGAGAATCCGGCCCAGTTCCTCGCCACCGACCACACCCGCCGGAACCACAACCATCGACGCTGCCGAACCCGTCGCCAGCAGGTACTCCAGCACCGACGCATCGAAACTCGGCGACGCCACGTGCAGCACGCGTGCATCCGCCGTGACGGCGAACCTCTCCGCAATCTCCGCCGCGAGACTACCCAGTCCCCGATGCGGTACGACGACGCCCTTCGGCTCACCCGTCGTCCCCGACGTGTAGATCATGTACGCGGGATGATCGGCCCGTAACGGAGCGATCCGGCCCGCATCGGTCACCGATTCGGTGGACTGACGGGAACACTCGGCTCGCGCCTCCGGCTCGTCGAGCACCCACCAGTCGAGGGTTCTCGGCAGGGTACCGACGCACGCGGCGACCGTGATTCCGCACCGCGCGGCGGAATCGGCGATCAGGTACTCGAGCCGACTCGCCGGATACGACGGATCCACCGGAACGAACGCACCACCTGCCTTCGCCACCGCCCATACCGCCAGCACCGACTCCACCGACCGCGGCACCGCCACGGCCACCGTGGATTCCGGCCCGACGCCGCGTGAGATCAACACCCGTGCGATACGACTCGACTCGTCGTCCAACTCCCGGTATGTGAGGGAGCGCTCTCCACACACGACCGCCACCGCACTCGGATCGTGTACGACTGCCGCAGAGAGGATCTCCGGCAGTGTCCGGACCGTCCCCGCGGCCCCGCCGCGCACGGGAACCAGCAGGTTCCGTTCCTCCGGCGCGAGGAGGTCGATGTCTCCCGTTGCGCCCTCCGGCGCAGCCACCAGTGATTCCAGCACCCGGTGGAACCTGTCCGCGATCCGACCCACCTCGTCGTCATCGAACAAGGCTGGGTCGTACCACAGCGATACGGACGTCCGCTCACCGGCTTCCACCGCGAGCGTCAACGAATAGTTGGTTCCTCCAAACGAATCCAGGGACGTGATCGCGAGGGAGCCGATCGACTCGAGCAAGGAGGCGAGGCTCCGCAGATCGTTCGGGTACGACTCGAATACCGTCAAGGTGTCGAACAGGGCCCCCACGCCGGCGACCCGCTGGATCTCCGGCAGCGGAACATGATGATGCTCGATCAACTCCGCCTGCTCCGCCTGAACCCGGGCGATCAACCGGGCGATGGATTCCTCGGGATGAAGCCGGACCCGCACCGGGACCGTGTTGATGAACAGCCCCACCATCGACTCGATGGCGGGAATCTGTCCGGACCGACCCGAGACCGTCGCGCCGAACACCACATCACGGCGGCCGGTATGCATGCCCAGCACGATCGCCCACGCGACCTGCACCAGGGTATTCACCGTCACCGACCACCGAGACGCCAGCTCCGGTATCTCCGACGACAGACCCTCGTCGAGCTCACGCCGGAGCACTGACGATCCCCGCGCCGATTCCGGGCGCCCAGTCGCGATCAGCGCGGGCTCCGCACCGTCGAGCGCTTCCTCCCACACCTGCAGCGACCGTTGCCGATCCTGAGTCGCGAGCCACCCGAGATACCGGCGATACGAGACCACGGGTTCCAGTACGTCTCCGTCCCCGCCGGCACCGTAGACGGTCAGCATTTCGCGCATCAGCAACGGCATCGACCATCCGTCGAGCAGTACGTGGTGATACGAGACCACCAGCCGGAAGTCTCCGTCGCCCATCGCGACCAAACCGAAACGCAGGAGCGGTGGCTCCGACAGGTCGAAGCCGGCAGCCGCATCGTCCGACAGCAGCCGTGCCAGCTCGTCGTCTCGCTCCCCGGCATCGACACCGCTGACGTCGGCTTCCCACCAGGGCACCACGAGGCCCTCGAGCACCACCTGGACCGGCTCCGCCACCCCCTCGGTGAGGAACGCGACCCGCAGATTCGCGTGGCGATCGAGTATCGCCTGTGCCGCGGCCTTCACACGGTCCGCATGCACCTGTCCGGACAGACCCAGCACCGTCTGCACCGCATACACATCGGCCGATTGCGACGCCAGCATCGCGTGAAAGACCAAACCTGTTTGCAGCGGTGCCAGCGGCCACACATCCACGGCCTCGGGATACCGTGCCTCGATGCCCGACAGCTGTCGCGGAGCCGGACGCGGCAACGGCACGTCCTCGAAAATGACGGAGTCGTCATCCCTCACCGGATGCGCGACGGAGGCCAGCCCGGCGACGGTCCGTCGCTCGAACACGTCTCGCGCCGACACCAGCACGCCGCGAGCCCGCGCACGCGACACCACCTGGGTCGACATGATGCTGTCCCCGCCGAGCCGGAAGAAGTCGTCGTCGACACCCACCCGATCGACGCCCAGGACATCGGCCAGCACCGCCGCCAATGTCTGCTCGGCAATGGATCGTGGAGCCCGGTACGGGGTGTCGGATGCGAGATCAGGCTCGGGAAGTGCTCTGCGGTCGAGTTTGCCGGCCGGTGTGAGAGGTATCCGGTCGACGACGATGATCGCCGACGGCACCATGTAGTCCGGTAGACGGCCCGCCGCGAACAGTCGCAACGCCTCGACGTCCACCTCGGCCCCGGGCGCCGCGACCACATACGACACCAGCACCTTCTGCCCCGACGGACCTACCCGGTCCACCGTCACGACCGATCCCACTGCGGGGTGCGAGACCAACACCGTTTCGATCTCGCCGGGTTCGATTCGGATTCCGCGGATCTTCACCTGCTCGTCTGCGCGGCCGACGAAGTCCAGCACACCGTCGGTCGTCCACCGCACCAGATCACCCGAGCGGTACATCCGTGAGCCCGGTTCGCCGAACGGACACGCCACGAACCGTTCCGCCGTCAACCCCGGCCGGCCGATGTACCCGCGGCCCACACCTGATCCGGCGATATACAACTCCCCGACCACACCCACCGGGACGGGCACCATCCCTGTTCCCAAGACGAGTGCGCGGGCATTACCGATCGGCACCCCGATCGGCACGCTGACCTGGTCGTCGAAGCCCGTCGAACCCGATACCGAGTACGCGGTGGCACACACGGTGGTTTCCGTCGGCCCGTACGCGTTCACCACGGTGATGCGCGGGTGGCGAGCGAGGACGCGTCGTACAGCGCGCGGCGACAACACATCGCCCGCGGTGACCAACTGACGTGGCTGGTCGGGCGCCCCCCTCTCATGTTCCGGCGAATCGCTCAACAGGTGAAACAGCGTGGTCGTCAAGAACATCGACGTCACACCAACCGCGTCGACGACCCGCTCGAGCACCTCGATGTCCAGTGACCCGGGCGGGGCGACAACCAACCGGCCTCCGCTGAGCAGTGTCGGCCACAACTCGTACGCCGAGGCATCGAACGCCATCGACGAATGCAGCAACACGCGCTCACCGGGTCCGTCCGGCCATCCGTGCAACGCCAGGTTGACCACGTTGGAGTGGTCGATGGTGACCCCTTTCGGGGTCCCCGTCGATCCGGAGGTGTACATCACGTACGCGGTGTTGCCCGGTCGCAGTGACGTGGTGCGATCGCTGTCGTCGGGGTTGAGGCCCTCCGCTTGCCCGTCCTCGTCCGAGATGCCGTCGAGAAGTATCCGGGGTATGTCACTGTCCGGCAGCGTGCGTGCGGTTGCGGTTTCCGTGAGGATGAGCAGCGGCGCGGCGTCGGCGAGGATGAACTCGGTCCGCGCACTCGGGTAGCGGGGGTCTATCGGCAGATACGCGCCCCCGGCCTCGAGGACTGCGAGTAACGCGACAACCAATTGGGGTGACCGCTCCAGTGCAACCGCCACCAGTACTTCCGGCCCCACACCCGCACCGATCAGATGGCGTGCCAGCCGATTCGCTCGACTGCTCAGCTCCCGGTAGGTCCAGTTCTCCTCACCGAACGTCACGGCCACGGCATCGGGAGTTGCAGCGACCTCCTGCCCGAACAGGCCCGGGATCGTCGTATCCGGTATCGGTGAGCTCGTGTCGTTCCAGGTCCGCAGTACCCGCTCGCGTTCGGTCGGTTCCAGGATTTCGTAGCCTTCGATCCGGCCCTGCGGATCTTCGATGATGCACCTGAGCAGCCGCACATACCGGGCCGCGATGGTCTCCACCGTGCCCCGGTCGAACAGATCGCTCGCGTACTCGACGACCCCGGCCAGACCCTGCTGCTCGTCGGGGGCGACGGTGAAGGACAGGTCGAAACGAGAAGTCGCGGTCGACGCCGGCAGTGTGGTCCAGTCCAGTCCACGAAATTCGACGTCGGGAAAAGCGTTGTTCTGCATGGCGAACGACACCTGGAACAACGGATGATAGGCCGTCGATCGGGTCGGGTTCAGCAACTCCACCAACCGTTCGAACGGCGCATCCTGATTCTCGTACGCACCCAGGGCTTTCACCCGCACCCGGTCGAGGATCTCGTCGAATCGCGGATTCCCGGACACGTCGACGCGCAGCACCCAAGTGTTGACGAAGAACCCCACCAACTCGGTCAACGCGTCGTCGGTGCGGCCCGCGATCGGCGACCCGACCGCGATATCCACCCCGGCACCGAGCCTGCGGAGCAGCACTGCCAACACCGAGTGCAACACCATCGACGGTGTCGCGCCACGACCGCGGGCCATTTCGTCCACTCCCGAAACCAATCCGGGATCGATCACGAACTCCACGGTGCCGCCACGGTAACTCGGTGCAGCCGGTCGGCGACGATCGCCGGGGAGCTCGATGCACTCCGGCAGCCCCGTCAGTTCGGTTGTCCAATAGTCGAGCTGGGCGGTCAGCAGACTGCCCGGATCGTCCTCGCTCCCCAGAATTTCCCGCTGCCACAGGGTGTAATCGGCGTACTGCACCGGCAAGGGTGCCCACCCCGGAGCGTGTCCATCGGCGCGGGCCGCATACGCGGCCGCCACATCCCGAGCCAGCGGCGCCAACGACGCCCCGTCCCCCGCAATGTGGTGCAGGACCATCACCAGGACGTGTTCGTGGGGTCCGGCCTCCAACAATGTTGCCCGGAGGGGAATTTCGTGTGCAATGTCGAACCGGTACCCCGACGCCGCTGTCACCGCAGCCATCACGCCGGCCGGGTCGACCTTCTCCACGTGCACCAGAGTTGGTACTTCCGCCACGGGGAGGACCCGCTGAACCGGTGCACCGTCCAGGTCGTCGAATACTGTACGCAGACTCTCGTGCCGGGCGACGACGTCCGCAACAGCGGCTGCCACCGCCCCGGTGTCGAGGTCTCCGGTGAGTCGCACCGCCACGGGAATGTTGTACGTCGCCGACGGGCCCTCGAACCGGTGCAGGAACCACAACCGGGCCTGCGCGAACGACAGCGGCACCCGCTCGGGCCGCACCCGCGGAGTCAACGGCACCCGTGCCGGGCCGTCCCTCAGCCGGGGTGCGAGTTCGGCGACCGTAGGGGATTCGAAGACCATCCGAATCGGGACCTCCACCCCCAGCGCCGATCGAATCCGGCTCACCAACTGCGTCGCCGACAACGAATGGCCACCGAGATCGAAGAAGCTGTCGTCGATCCCCACCCGCGGGACGTCGAGCACGTCCGCGAACAACGAGACCAGCGTCTCCTCCACCGGCGACCGCGGCGCCCTGAACACCCCACCGGTGAACTCCGGTGCCGGCAACGCCCTCCGATCCAACTTCCCATTCACCGTCAACGGCAACCCGTCCACCACCACGACCGCCGCCGGCACCATGAACTCCGGCAACAACCCGGCCACGAACTCCCGCAACCCCAGGGAGTCGGCACCGGTCCGGGAATCGAGAACGACGTACCCCACCAACTCGGTGCCGACGAGGGTTTCCCGGGGGATCACCACCGCCTGCGAAACGGCAGAGTGCGACAGCAGCACTGCTTCGATCTCCCCCGGTTCCACGCGGAACCCCCGGACCTTCACCTGCTCATCCGCGCGTCCCACGTACTCGAGGACACCGCCAACGGTCCACCGCACCAGGTCCCCGGATCGATACATCCGCGATCCCGGATCCCCGAACGGGCACGCCACGAACCGATCCGCCGTCAGCCCCGGCCGACCCAGATAACCGCGGGCCAACTGCACCCCGGCGATATACAGCTCACCCACCACACCCACCGGGACCGGCATCAACCCAGCACCCGACACGAACACCCGCACACCGCCCACTGGAACGCCGATGGGGACACTCATCCGATCACGCTCACTCCGAGATTCGGGTAGCGAGTACATCGCCGCGAAGACCGTCGTCTCCGTCGGTCCGTAACCGTTGACGATCCTCACCTGTGGATGGCGGGAATCCTCGCCCGGATACCAGCCCCGCAGCCTGGCGGGATCCACCGCCTCTCCGCCGAGCACCACCGTCCGCAACACCGAACCGGCCCCCACCACGGGGTCGTCGTGCTCGATCTCCCCGAACCCGTAGAACGCCGACGGCGTCTGCCCGAGAACCGTGACGTGTTCGCGAACCACCAACTTCCACAACTCGATCGGTGAGCGCACCACGTCCCACGGCGCCACCACCACGCGGCCACCGTGTACCAACGCGCCCCACAACTCCCACACCGAGAAGTCGAACGCCACCGAGTGGCACCACACAAACACATCCGCAGCGTCCGCACCCACCCGGTCGGCAGTGCCGGCGCACATCGACACCACACTCCGGTGGCTCACGGTGACACCCTTCGGAACACCTGTCGACCCCGAGGTGTACATCACATACGCCGCATGATCGGGCCTCAAGGGGGTGATCCGATCGCGGTCGACGGGATCGTGATCGGCCCGGCCCCTCACGGCGGCTGCAGTCGTGTCGAGGTCCAGGTCTGCATCGAGCAGTACCCGGTCGATATCGTGGTCGGGCAGCGTGGCCACGGTGACAGTGTCGGACAGGATCAGCCGCGGTGCCGCGTCGGCGAGAATTGTCCCGGCGCGAGCACTGGGATAGTTCGGGTCCATGGGAAGGTAGCTGCCGCCGGCCTTGAGCACCGCCAACAAGGCGACGACCAACTCTTCCGACCGCTCCAGTGCGACGGCCACCACGGTTTCCGGGCCGACCCCGGCGCCGATCAGATAGTGCGCCAGCCGGTTCGCCTGTGTGTTGATTTCTCGGTAAGTCCAGCTCCGGTCGGAGAAGGTCACCGCTGCGGCGTCGGGTGTCGCCGCCACTCGTCGCTCGAACAGTTCCACGACGGTGGTTTCCGAGAAGGGGGCTGCGGTGTCGTTCCAGGTCCGGAGTAACACCTCGCGCTCGTCGGGCTCGAGGATCTCGTACCCCTCGATTCGCGCCTGCGGATCCGCGACGATCAACTCCGACAAGCGCACGAACCGAGCCGCGATACCCTCGATCGTCCCGCGGTCGAACAGGTCACTCGCGTACTCGACGACCCCGGCCAGACCCTGGTGACCGTCGGGGGTGAGGGTGAAAGACAGGTCGAAACGGGACGTTCCGGTCGGCGCCGGAAGTGTGGTCCATTCCAACCCGGGGAACTCGACCTCGGGGAAAGCGTTGTTCTGCATGGCGAACGACACCTGAAACAGCGGATGATAAGCCGTCGATCGGACCGGATTCAGCAACTCCACCAACCGCTCGAACGGCGCATCCTGATTCTCGTACGCTGCCAACGCCTTCCCGCGGACCTGATCGAGCACCTGGTCGAACCGCGGATTCCCCGACAGATCGACGCGTAGCACCCAGGTGTTGACGAAGAACCCCACCAACTCGGTCAGAGCGTCGTCGGTGCGACCCGCGATCGGTCCGCCGATCGCAACATCGCCCCCGGCACCGAGTCTGCGGAGTACTACCGCCAGCATTGATTGCACTACCATCGATGGTGTTGCCCCACCGTTGTGAGCCAATTCGGTTATCGCCGTCGCACGTTCGGGTCCGATCGAGAACTCGACCACGCCGCCGCCGTAACTCGGTGCAGCCGGTCGTCGCCGGTCGGCAGGTAGCTCGATGCAGTCGGGTAACCCCGCCAGCTCGGTTTTCCAGTAGTCGAGCTGGGTGGAGAACACGCTGCCCGGATCGTGCTCACTGCCCAGTTCTTCTCGCTGCCACAGGGTGTAATCGGCGTACTGCACCGGCAGCGGTGCCCACCCCGGAACCCTGCCCTCCGAACGGGCCTCATACGCGACGGCGATGTCACGTGCGAGCGGTGTCAACGACGCCCCGTCCCCCGCAATGTGGTGGAGCACCAAGACCAGGATGTGCTCGTGGGATCCGGACGCCACCAACGTTGCCCGGATCGGAATGTCGTGTTCGACGTCGAACCGATACCTTGCAGCCGTGGTCACTGCCGCGGGTATTTCGTCGGCCTCGACGTCGATAATCTGCACTGGTGAAGGGACCTCGTCGGTGGAAAGGATTTCCTGGAACGGAATCCCCTCGGCTTCGCCGAAGATCGTTCGCAGGCTCTCGTGCCGGGCGATCACGTCCTCGATCGCTGCCACCAGGGCCTCGGTGTCGAGGTCGCCGGTGAGTCGCACCGCCACCGGGATGTTGTAGATGGCCGACGGGCCCTCGAAGCGGTGTAGGAACCACAGCCGGGCCTGCGCGAACGACAACGGCACCCGCTCAGGCCGCGTGCGTGGGACCAGCGGCGGCCGAACCGCTCCGGAGCCGAGTCGCGGCGCCAGTGCGGCGACCGTAGGAGATTCGAACACCACCCGGATCGGGACCTCCTTCCCCAGCACCGTGCGGATCCGCCCGACCAACCGTGTCGCGGACAGCGAATGCCCACCGAGATCGAAGAAGCTGTCGTCAATCCCCACCCGCGGAACGTCCAGCACGTCAGCGAATAGCGAGACCAGCGTCTCCTCGATCGATGACCGCGGCGCGCGGAACACCCCACCGGTGAACTCCGGTGCCGGTAGCGCTTTCCGATCCAGCTTCCCGTTCGCCGTCAACGGCAACCGATCCACCAGCATGATCACCGCCGGCACCATGTACTCCGGGAGCCGCCCCGTCACGAACTCTCGCACCCCCACACTCGTGACGGTGTCGGTGGGCTCGAGGACGACGTACCCCACCAACTGCCCGCCCGTCGCCGGGGTGTCCCGGGCAATGACCACTGCCTGCGCCACCGCCGGGTGCTTCAGTAGTACCGCTTCGATCTCCCCCGGCTCCACCCGGAACCCCCGCACCTTCACCTGCTCGTCAGCACGTCCCACGAACTCGAGCACACCATCAGCAGTCCACCGCGCCAGATCCCCCGATCGATACATTCGCGCACCCACCGCCCCGAACGGACACGCGACAAACCGCTCCGCCGTCAACCCCGGCCGGCCCAGATAGCCGCGCGCCAACTGAACCCCGGCGATATACAACTCCCCCACCACACCCACCGGAACCGGCCGAAGCCCGGCACCCAACACGAATACCTGCGAATTCCGTACCGGCACACCGATCGGCACCGACCCACCGACAGGGTTGTCCGACGACTCCACGACCTGGCTCGTCACGTAGACGGTGGTCTCCGTCGGGCCGTACCCGTTGACAACCCGGACACCGGGAATCGCGGCACCGACTGCACTGAGCAATCGCCCTGACAACTGCTCGCCGATGAACACCACCGTCTCGGCACTCACCGTGCCCTCGATCTGATCGAGTACCTCCTCGAACGCCGACGGGACAGTGCTGATCACACCCCCGGTCCAGCCGCGCTGTTCGCCGAGCACGAGAACGTCACGCACAATGCCGATACTCCCACCGGCGCACAACGCAGCGAAAATCTCCAACACCGACACGTCGAAACTCACCGACGTACTTGCCAGCACCCGCGCCAGCCCTGGCGCACCGAGACTCGAGGCCACCTGCACCATGCAGTTGACGACGTTGTGGTGGTCGACCGTGACCCCTTTGGGGGTGCCGGTCGATCCGGAGGTGTACATCACGTACGCGGTGTTGTCCGGCCGAAGTGGTGTGGCGCGGTCGTTGTCTCCGGGGATGTCCTCCCGTTGGTCGACCTCGTCCGAGTACGCGTCGAGCAGTAGTGTGGGGATGCCGTTGTCGGGCAGCATGCTCGAGGTGGTGGTGTCGGTCAGGATCAGGATCGGAGCGGCGTCGGTAAGAATGAACCCGGTCCGCGCACTCGGGTAGCGGGGGTCGATCGGCAGATACCCGCCCCCGGCCTCGAGGACGGCCAACAACGCGACGACCAACTCGGGTGACCGCTCCAATGCGACCGCCACCAGCACTTCCGGGCCGACACCCGCACCGATCAGGCGGTGTGCCAGCCGGTTCGCTCGACTGCTCAGCTCCCGGTAGGTCCAGTTCTCGTCACCGAACGTGACCGCCACCGCGTCCGGAGTCGCGGCGACCTGGGCCTCGAACAGGCCGGGAATCGTCGAGTCCGGTATCGGTACGCTCGTGTCGTTCCAGGTCCGCAGTACCAGCTCACGCTCGTCGGGCTCGAGGATCTCGTACCCCTCGATCCGCCCGCGGGGATCCGCCACGATCAACTCCGACAACCGCACGAACCGGGCCGCGATACCCTCCACCGTCCCGCGGTCGAACAGGTCACTCGCGTACTCGACGACCCCGGCCAGACCCTGGTGACCATCGGGGGTGAGGGTGAAGGACAGGTCGAAACGCGACGTCCCGGTCGGCGCCGGAAGTGTGGTCCATTCCAATCCGGGGAACTCGACCTCGGGAAAAGCGTTGTTCTGCATGGCGAACGACACCTGGAACAACGGATGATACGCCGTCGACCGCGCCGGATTCAGCAACTCCACCAACCGCTCGAACGGCGCATCCTGATTCTCGTACGCCGCCAACGCCTTACCCCGCACCCGGTCGAGCACCTGATCGAACCGCGGATTCCCCGACACATCCACACGCAGCACCCAGGTATTGACGAAGAACCCCACCAACTCGGTCAACGCTTCGTCGGTACGGCCCGCAATCGGTCCCCCGATCGCAACGTCCTCCCCCGCGCCAAGCCGGCGAAGCAGCACCACCAGCACCGCCTGGAGCACCATCGAGGGTGTCGCCCCCGCGCTGCGGGCCAGTTGGGTTACCTCCGAACCCAGTTCCGGTGCGATCACGAACTCCACCGTGCCACCCCGGTAACTCGATTCGGCCGGACGTCGACGATCAGTCGGCAACTCGATACACTCGGGCAGCCCCGCCAACTCGGCCCGCCAATACTCGACCTGTGCGGCAAGCACACTCCCCGGATCATCCGCACTGCCCAGAAGCTCCCGCTGCCACAACGTGTAATCGGCGTACTGCACCGGCAACGGCACCCACCCCGGCATCTCGCCGTCGGTCCGCGCCGCATATGCGACCGCGATGTCGCGGGCCAACGGCGCCAACGAACCCCCGTCCCCCGCGATATGGTGCAGCACCAATACCAGGATGTGCTCTCGGGAACCACATTCCAACAGTGATGCTCGGATGGGAATCTCGCCGGACAAATCGAACCGATATCCCGCCGCCTCCGCAACGGCCTGCCTCGACCGCGCCTGATCGATCTTCTCCGCGTGCACCGGAATCGGGACTTCCTCCGCGGGCAGGATCCGCTGGAACGGCACCCCTTCGTCCTCCCCGAACACCGTCCGCAGGCTCTCGTGCCGAGCCACCACATCCCCGACCGCCGCGACCACCGCCTCGATGTCGAGGGCGCCGGTCGACCGCACTGCCACCGGAATGTTGTACGTCGCCGACGGTCCCTCGAACCGATACAGGAACCACAACCGGGCCTGCGCAAACGACAACGGCACCCGATGGGGCCGCGCCCACGGGAGCAACGGCACCCGCGCCACCGCGGCCTCGCCCAGCCGGGGCGCCAACTCCGCCACCGACGGGGATTCGAACACCACCCGGATCGGCACCTCCACGCCCAGCGCGTTGCGGATCAACCCCACCAACCGCGTCGCGGACAGAGAATGCCCGCCCAGGTCGAAGAAACTGTCGTCGATCCCCACCCGCGGAAGACCGAGCACGTCACCGTAGAGCGACGCGAGAGTCTCCTCCACCGGTGACCGCGGGGTCCGAAACACGCCACCGATGAATTCCGGTGCCGGCAACGCTTTCCGATCGAGCTTGCCGTTCACGGTCAACGGCAACCGATCCAGCACCACCACCGCCGCGGGCACCATGAACTCCGGCAGTCGTCCGGCCACGAAGCGTCGAACCTCGGACGACAGCCTGCTTGCACCGGGGTCGTTGACGTACTCGGTCATGTCGCCGAGTGGACCGTCGGGCAGGTAGACATCGGATACCGCGACCGATGCCTGCGTATTCTCATGCGGCCGGGTGGTGATGTCGGTGAATATCACGTCCATCAGGCCCGGTGTCGGTGACCAGGTCACCGACACCGCGAACCCCAGCTCCTCACCGATGTCGTGACAGTCCTGCGGCAACATGGCGTCCGTTCGACTGTCCGCGTCACGCCGGGTGGGGACGTGATCGCGGTCAGCGGCGTCGTCGAGCGCGTGTGTGGCATCGACATCGGGCGCCAACCCCGCGTGCGGCACACCGATCACCCGCACACGGTCCGGACGCCGGCCCGTCAGGAACTGCCGCAGCGCGGTGGGATCGCCGAATCGTTGCCACGCCGTCGACGGCACATCAGCCAGCGACCGGGTCTTCGCGGGCCTCTTACGTAGAACGACTTCGTATCTGTAACAGCTTAATTCGTTGACTGCGCGGAGGCGCTCGAGTTGAATGTCGACTCCGCCGATGTCGGGGATCAGCGTCGGCAATGCTGTGAAAAACTCGGGCGCGAGCAGCAACTCCTGCTCGGCGGCAATGCCCCGGCGCACCCGATCGCGAATCACCACGGCAGTCGTGTCGGCATCCGCGTGGGCGATCTGCACGCCTGTCGCGAATTCCCGGAGCAACGCGAGATTTCGCACGTCGCCGAGGAACAGCGCGCCCCCGGGGCGCAGCAATCGCAGTGCCGTGCCGATCACGTCGATCAGGTACCCCGCGTTCGGGAAGTACTGCACGACCGAGTTCAACACCACGGTGTCGAAAACACCGTGCGGCACACCCCCGAGGTCGTCGGCGGCCTGGACCCGCAGGTGCACGCGCTCGACCCATGGGTCCTGCCGCTCCGCCAACCGCGATCGCAAGGCGCCGATCGTGGGAGCGGAAAAGTCCGTGCCCCAATACTCTTCGCAGTGCGGCGCCAACTGTGAGAGCAACAGTCCTGTTCCGACCCCGATCTCCAGCACCCGAGCCGGCCCGAGCTCGCGAATCCGAGCCACGGTCGCCGCGCGCCATTCCCGCATGTGCTCGAGGGCGATGGGCTTCCCGGTATAGCTACTGTTCCACCCCCCGAAATCCTCTCCGAACGCGGTCGAGTCCAGCTGCTCACCGGCATGGGACGCGTCCCCGGCATACAGGTCGTCGTATACCCGCCGCCACTGCGACACCAGCTCGGCCTCCCGTGCTCTGTCACGGACGAGCGAGACGCCCCTGTCGAGCACCACATACCCCACCAGCTGCGTGTCGGTTCCGGTGTCCCCGTCCGCACGATCGGCGCCGGAAGCGGGTTCGCGGGCGATCACCGCCGCCTGCGTCACCGCAGGATGTGACATCAGTGCCGTCTCGACCTCCCCCGGCTCGACCCGGAATCCCCGAACCTTCACCTGCTCGTCCACGCGTCCGACGAAATCGAGCATGCCGTCGGACGTCCACCGCACCACGTCGCCGGAGCGATACATTCGCGAACCGGGTTCTCCGAACGGGCACGCCACGAACCGTTCCGCCGTCAACCCGGCCCTACTCACATATCCTCGGCCCACCCCGAACCCGGCGACATACAACTCCCCCGCAGCACCGATCGGCACCGGCACCAATCCCGACCCCAACACGAAGACCCGCGTGTTACCGATAGGAATCCCGATCGGACTTCGACCCCCGTGCCCGGCGCGTGCAGTCAACTCCAGGTAGCTCACGTGCACCGTGGTTTCGGTGATGCCATACATGTTTACCAGAATCGGACTGTTCGGACGTTCGCCCGGGAACCAGCCGCGTAGCCGGCCCGGGTCCAATGCCTCCCCGCCGAACACCACCATTCGCAGTACCGAATCAGGCCCCGGGGAATGGTCCTCGCGTTCGGCATCTGCGAACTCGTAGAACGCGGACGGGGTCTGATTGAGGATCGTCACCTGCTCCCGCCGCACCAGATTCCACAACTCGGCGGGCGAGCGCACCACTTCCCAGGGCACGATCACGGCCCGCCCGCCGTGCGTCAATGCCCCCCACAACTCCCACACCGAGAAGTCGAAGGCCTGCGAATGACACCACGCCCACACGTCCCCGCCTCCGAAACCGCACCACCGATCGGTTCCGGCGAACAACGACACCACGTTGCGGTGGCTGATGACGACCCCTTTCGGGGTGCCGGTCGAACCGGACGTATACATGACGTACGCGGTATTGCCCGGTCTCAGCGGGGCGATCCGGTCATCGTCGGCGGGGTTGATCACCACTGATATGCCGTCGGTGTCGGCGTCGTCCAGGTCCAACACGAGACAGGGAATGTCGTTGTCCGGCAACGATTCCACGGTCGCGGTGTCGGTCAAGAGCAGAAGTGGTGCGGCATCGGTGAGAATGAAAGCGGTTCGCGCGCTGGGATAGTTCGGATCGATCGGGAGATATCCGCCGCCGGCCTTGAGAGTAGCGAGTAGCGCGACGATCAACTCGGAGGACCGTTGCATCGCGACTGCTACGAGGGATTCCGGGCCCACACCGCGAGCGATGAGGTACCGCGCCAACCGATTCGCTCGACCATTGACGTCTCGATATGTCCAGTGCCGATCGCCGAGAGTGAGTGCCACCGCGTCGGGTGTCGCGGCGGCCCGCTGTTCGACCAGGTCGGGAATCGTGGCCCGGGGTACCGGTACCGTCGTGTCGTTCCAGGTACGCAGAACCAGTTCGCGTTCGGCGGGTCGGAGGAAGTCATGTTCCTCTATCCGGCCTTCCGGGTCGGCGACGACCGCACGGACGAACGCCATCAGCAGATCTGCATAAAGCCGCACATCTTCACCGCTGTACAGCGCGCCGTTCGCGTCGATCTCGACATTCATTCCGGCACTGCCCCGACCGCCGTAGTAGATCGAAATCGAGAGGTCGTCCACGGGGCCGAACGACACGCCGCGCATGGATGCCGGATTGCCTGCAAAATCGATCGACTCGAAGAACGGAATGATATTCAGAATCGGACCGAAACGATTCTCCACGGATCCGGACAGTCCTCTGTCTCTCCTGACATCGGAGCCCTGATAACGGGAATGACGCAAGATGGCACGAATCTCGGTACCCACGTCGTGTGCGACGGCGGCGAAAAGCGCCCGCGGTGGGATCTCCACCCGGAAGGGCACCGCATTCGACACCAACCCGGGTGTGCGTCGTGCGGCCCCGACCCGATTGGCGACGGCCAATCGCACCATGAACTCCGACATCCCCGAGAGGCGATGGAAGAGTCCGGCTACCGCTGCCGCCAGGAAACCCGGCATCGGTATCCCGATCGACTCTGCCGCCGTCAGCAACTGCGCGGTCTCGTCGTCCGACACCGTCAGGCTGTGATGCAAAGTCACGGGAACCGGCGAACTCGGATGCCGCGGCAGTCGAAGTGGTTCGGGCAAGGCGGCGGTGTAGTTCCGCCAGAACTCCTTGTCGCGGGTGAATCGGTCGGACCGCCGGTAGCGGGCATCTTCGTCGACGATCAACTCCGGTCCACCGAATCCGGATTCAGGAATCGGTCTTCCGGTCTTCAGCGCTGTGTAGATTTCACCTATTCGAAGCGCAAGAATGGCGACGCCGAACCCGTCCATCACGATGTGGTGGCACACGGCGCACAGGAAGAATCGCGCGCTGTGAACCTTGATCAAGCCTGCTCGATACAGCGCATCCCGTTCCAGATCGAAGGGCACGGCGCCGACCTCTGCCATCGACGCGTTCGCTGCTGATTCGGGGTCTTCCTCAGCACTGACATCGATGAAGAACGGCTTCCACGAGTTCGCGTCCCGCACGACCTGGCGGGGGCCATCCTCGTCCTCGACGAAATTCACCAGTACCGAGCGAGCCTCGTCCGCCACTCGCCGCAGCGCGGCGTCCATCACCGAAGGGTCGATGTCGCCGGAAATGTCGAGATAAGCCGCAATATTGTTCGACAGGCCAGGCGCCAACTTCTGCGCCAGCCAGAGCGCCTCCTGGGCAGACGAAACCCGAAACGAGTCCATCGCGACCATCATCGCCCTCCCGAACACCGGGAGGGTTTCGCCTGGGGGCGAGGTCGATCAGCGTCGACTTGTCGGCATCGCCCTTCCGTTCGCACGGGTCGATTCGCCATAACCATCCATAGAGGGAATCCTCTGATAGTTGAGCCTAACGCGCAGCCTCGACCCCGGGACGGCCTTTGATCGACTTGGATCGCCTTTCCCTCGTCGGAGAGACCCCCGGACGTCAACCTTGTTGTGGACGGCTGGCCTCGACTTCCAGGGACGGCGGCGTTAGTGGAAAGGTTCCGTTGGGTCCAGTTGGGTCCCCCCGCATCGGGCGAGAGGCGGACGCACCAGCAATGGCCATTCCAGAATGTGCGATTCGTACCCAGACGAGGACGCGCGCCAAGTACGGCGCTGGTGACGCCAAGTCCGCGAACCAGCCGAAGCCGGGTCGGAGCGCTCATGATGTCCTCGCGTTATGTGAACCAATCCTGCACGGTCTTCTATCTCAGGCCAGTCTGGCCGTGGATTTCCCAAGAATCGGTCTCCTACGGGCCGTCAGATCAGGACCAGCACGGCGATGAGCGCGAGTAACGTCACGACACCCGTCGTGGCTATCGAGCCGAACGCCGCGGGTGCGAAGACCCCGGCCTCGAGCTGGCGGCGCTCGGTCGCACGTCCCGATGTCCGGTCGTCACAGCGGCACGGTCCCTCGGTCGGCGAGGACACCGCGCAGTGTTCGCAGCGCCCGGTGCTGGTCGAGAAGTACCTCCCCCGGTGTCCGGCCGAGCGATGTCGCAGTGTCTTCGGCGCCGAGTCCGACGATCAACCGCAGGATCAGCACATCCCGCTCGCGCGCACACAACACCTCGAGGCCCGCGGGAAGTGGAGCACGGCGGCCGCAGGAGGCAGCGACGGTTCGGGTGATCATCCCACTGGTCATCGTATTCAGAAGGTGCAGGAACGGCTCACCGGCAGCAGGCCGATCGGCGAGCATGTGCAGAACCGACGAGCACGCACCGTCCGCGACCGAATCCGCGACCGCGGGGTCGAGTTCGGCTGGGCAGCGGCGGATGGCCATCGGCCGGATCGCAGCGTGCAATCTGCTCATCGCGTCCCGGTCTCCGCCACGTGAAGCTGCTGCGAGACGGTCGAACGAGTCGAGTCGGAACGAGGGCCTCATGCGGGGCTCCTCATCTCACCTGTATTGCCTTGTCAGAAGCACCAGTTGAGACTGGCCGATCCCAGCGGCACGCCGAAGCAGATCGTCACCGACCCGGCGGTGGGAGTCGCGGCGGGTACTGCCTGTGCGGCCGAAGCCGTGGGCGCGGTCAGGGCGCCGAGGGACAGAGTGATGGCAATCGCGGAGAGCGCGGCGGCAATTCGAGTAGACATTTTCAGGGTCCTTGATGTGGTTGATGAATGAAGACAATCGCGCACCGGCACGACACCCGCACCGAGCCCGATTGACGTGATCGGTTTTGCTGGTTCTCCAACTCCTCCCAGTCGGCGAACATCGCCTCGATACGGCTCTTGATTTCGAACGTGCGGAAGAATTCCGGACGAGTACAGAGGAAGTCAGTGCTGCCGCCGCGGACATGATCTGACGCCTCTTGCATGCGTCAACTTTCGACCGACATGGCAGGGGACATCGGGATCGTGAATCCGAGAGCGCGATGCCGATCCCGGTAACTTCGAGCGTCTCATGTGCTGGAGCGACTGTTGTAGAGCACAAGGTCATCAACGGCGCCAGCGGGTACGAAACAACGCTAGCGACACGCGGGAATCCGTCTCTGGCCCTTCACAGTCCTTCCGAGTCCGGACAAGAACCCGGCGATGAGAGCCCCGACAGTCGAGCGCCGACGGGGAATACCCGGAACAGGTGCTCCACGAGGACGAGACCGCCCACACCGAGGCGGCCACGCGGTCGCTGCCGGGCTGATCTTCTCGGCGCCGGGCTGCTGGTGTCCGCCTATGGCTGTCGACCGTCACGTAATTCCCCAGGGGTGTCCGTCACGTAATTCCCCATGCTCGGGCGTGCTGAGTCGAGGGTAACCCGAGCGGGCGGGGTGCGGGTCAGGTTGCGGCGGTGGGGCGGTGTCCGG
>NZ_JAAOQS010000119.1:0-25083 GCF_011603105.1 Rhodococcus sp. A14
TTGCCAGAACCGGGCCGCCCGGCAGCGTCACGCTCATCGAATTGGAGGCGAACGTCACCGCGAGGGACTGCCGCTGTCTGATGTGCACGTCCGCGACCCCCAGCAGGCAGCGCTGGACCCGGGCGAAACTCGACATCGACGCCAGCGACGCCACGACGGCCGCGGCCACCCATCCCCATTGGAGGTCGCCGAGGTTCTGGACGCTCTCGGAGAGGTCCGGCCAGATGAGGACGATTTCCACCGCGAGCACGACGACGAGCAGGCCGCCGATCACCCATTCGACTCGACGCCTGCGGGGCGTCGGGCGGGTGTCTTGGGCGTCAGTCATACGCGTCCATTACACATGGCCGGTGATCACACCGTGTATCCGCCGTCGACGTCGAGTTTCTGTCCGGCGAGGAAACCGCGGTCCCTGTGTCAGGTGGCCAAGACTCCTGTCGCCGATTCAGTGGTGGTTCTCAGCATCGAACTGACACCCCTGTTCCCCAGAGTTCCGCGAGGTGCTGCGGTCACCGACTGCGATGCGCCAGCCCCAACAGGTGAGGTCCGCCCACACGTCGACGGCCTTTGACAGTCGCACCCCGCCAGCAGGATTACGGCAACTCGCCGCCATTCCCTGACCCTGTCCGGTGACCGGTGAGTTCGACGTTCTCGCCCACTGAACCATCGAGGGTGGGCAGGAACCATCCGGTGACGATGCCGAGCACTGTACCGGCCGCGATCCCGGTGATTGCGGCGAACGCGGCGACCGCCACTGTGGGCCAGCCACTTTCCGGAGTCGTCGCACCGATGAAGATCACGGCCATCGTGGGCGGCCAGGCAATGGTGTTGGCTAGCACCCAGCGCGTCGGACGAGGAACGAGACGGCGCACCGTCATCGCCTGAGCGGCACCGAGGACCGCACCCATCACTGCACCCAGACCGAGCGCGGCGGCCACGACGACGAGAAGTGCTGGCTCCGCATCACTACCACTGTCGCCGGAGAACACGCCAGGGGCCGAGGCCGCTGCCCAGCCCAACCCCGCCACCGCCGCCGTGACCACGAGCCATCGGCGCCGATTCAGCCGTGGAATCAGAAGCCGCAAACCACTCGCCTGCAATGCACCGAGCGCCGCCCCTTCGACCAGCCCACCTGCCACCACCAGAAGTAGCGCCAGTGCCGCATCCCAGCCCCTCGGCTGACCGCCGAGAACGTGCTGGGACAGCTTCGCTGCGACGGCGGCAGCGGTCATGCCGACGGCCTCGGCACTCGCGCACAACGCAATCCAGCGCTTTCCCGACAACCCACGGGCACCACCTTCGAACGGTGTGTGGTCGGTTCGCTGTCGACCCCACCCAAATGCCGTCATCGCCGCTCCCCCCGGGGAGCCTCCGCGCGGACGGCGCCGGTCATGATCGACCGAGTCGAGCCCCGCCGTGATGCGTTCGGCGATCCCTCGTGCCGAACCCGTCGCGCTCGCGGGCCCGTCGAGTATCTTCATCGTCTCGTCCTTTGCATGGTGTGCAGCAACGAAGTTGCGGGCTTGTCCAGTGCGCCGGTAGCCGATCTGGTCATGTGCTTTCTCCGCAGCGTGCCGTTGAGGGCTGTGGTGATCGCTTTGCAACCACCGACGCAATGTCCGAACTGCGATCATCGGCAGTGGGAGCCCTATCGCTGGTCGCCTGCCAGCCGGGGCAGGGTCATTCGTCGCCCGGTGACGTGCTCGATGTCGAGGACGAGGTAGCAGTCCGAGGACCGGATCGTCCACGGGGAGGGACCGGAGTGGTCGAACCCGGACAGATACTCCGAGCCCGTGGCGGTACGGGCATGGCCGAGAACGACTACGCTCCACCCGTCGCGGGACCCCGGTTCGATGTGGCCGGCCTCGAACGCGACGAACGTCCGGTCGAAGCGGGCGAACCAGGACTCGTTGTCGGTCGCGATGATGATCTCGGTGCGGGGGGCGGCGAAGGTCACCAGCCGGACCGCGGGCAGGGCGTCCTCGGTGTAGAGCAGAAGACCCGTGGGCACCGACCGCAACGCGTGGAGGCATTCGGTCGGGGTCAGGGTGCCGTTACGGTCGGAGGTGCGCATCACGCTGTGGTCTTCTTTCCAGGCGCGTCGGTCGGGTGCGTGCGTCTACTCCGTCAGCATGAGCGTTTGTTCCCCTCGTGGTTAGAGTCCTAAGTCGTTCGCCTGCCGCGGCAGAGACCCCAACCACGAGCATCGCCCACCCGTCGCGGGGTTTGACCTCGACGACAAGGGGATATCCTCGGGGTGTACGCGCCGCCGTCGGCTACGTCGCCCGCGCCTGTACGGCGGGCGAGTCAGTAAGCGGCGCAGAAAGCTGGTAGACGATGCCAGGAGACGACGAATCGCTCCTGCTCGACACTCTCTCGCAGTTGCGGCTTCGTCAGATGCTGACCGAGCGGCAGGACCGCATCGAGCAGATGACCACCTCCCGGGAACACTTGGACGGACTGCTCGAGGCGATGCTCACCGTCTCGTCCGGCCTCGACCTCGCTGCGACCCTGCGGCGGATCGTCGACGCGGCCATCAGGCTGGTCGACTGTCGATACGGAGCCCTCGGCGTGCTCAACCACAGCGGAGACCGATTGCAGGAATTCGTCTACGCGGGCGTCGACGACGAGACTCGCCACCTGATCGGGGAGTTGCCGACCGGGCATGGGCTGCTCGGCCTGCTCATCGACCGCCCCGCACCGCTACGCCTGGACGACATCACCGGGCACCCCGCGTCTGCGGGGTTTCCCGCACATCACCCGCCGATGCGCACCTTCCTCGGTGTGCCGGTCCGCATCCGCGGGCAGGTCTACGGCAACCTCTACCTCACCGACAAAGCCGCAGGCCAGTCCTTCACCGAGGACGACGAAGACCTCATCCAAGCCCTCGCGGCGGCGGCCGGGATCGCCATCGACAACGCCCGCCTGTTCGAACAAGCCCGTCAGCGCCAGCAGTGGCAGCAGGCCACCAGCGAGATCCGCGGCGAACTGCTCGCCGCCATCGACCCCAGCGAGGTGCTCGACCTGATCGCTCGCCGGGCCCGCCACCTGGCCGGCGCCGACCACGTCCTGATCGCCCGACCGGACGACCTCGACCAAGTTTCCGCCGAAGTTACCGCCCTTACCGTGACCGCGTACGCAGGGGACAATCCGAGCGTGCCCGGGTTGCGGATCGGTGTCGACGACACGGCTACCGGGCGGGTCTACCGCACCGGAAACCTGATCCAGGTGCCGGAGATCAGCGATGCCGGCCCGCATGGTCCGGCTTTGCTGCTGCCGTTGCGGGTATCCGCGGACTCGGTGACCGGGGTTCTCGCCCTCGTCCGCAATCGCGGCCGGGAACCGTTCGACGACCGCCAACTGCCGTTGGCCGCGGCGTTCGCCGACCAGGCCGCCCTCGCGTTGAAACTGGCCGACGATCAACGCCAGCTGGCGGCCGTGTCGCTGATCGCCGAGCGGGACCGGATCGCCCGGGATCTGCACGACCACGTCATCCAACGGTTGTTCGCGCACGGACTGCACCTGCAAAGCGCCCAGGCCCGCAGCCGCGTCCCCGAGGCCCGGCGCCGGTTGTCGGAGATGATCGACGATGTTCAGGACATCATCACCGATGTCCGTACCGCCATCTTCGACCTGCACGGCGGGGAGGACGACGGGTTCGCGCTGCGCCCGGCGTTGACCGCGATCGTCACCGAACAAACCGGTGAGAGCGGGTTGCGCACCACGATGCGCATGTCCGGGCCGTTGAGTGTGGTCACCGGACCACTGGCCGACCATGCCGAAGCAGTGCTGCGGGAAGCACTGAGCAACGTCGTACACCACGCCCACGCCCACCAGGTGGATGTCACTGTCTCCGTCGACGACGACCTCACCATCTGCGTCACCGACGACGGCATCGGCATCGCCCCGGCCGTCACGCGCAGCGGCCTGCGCAACCTCACTGCCCGCGCCGAACAGGCAGGCGGCACCTGCACCCTCACCACCCCCACCCCCGGCGGAACCCGCCTGACCTGGACCGCACCCCTGCCGGAAGTGCCAGGGGCAGAGTGAGTTTCGCCCGTTCCGCGTTCAGGCGCGCGTAGGCTCAATGATGTGCAATGTCGCACCGGGCCGCGGCCCTGGGCCGAGCAGTTTCGGGCCCGAGCTCGTCCCGCGATCACTGCGGGCTATCGGGTGCCGCACTCGGAAGTGTTCACGGCACGATGACCGCGCGCCCGCGTAGCGTTCCGGTACCCCATGGGGTATGTGGAGTGTTTGTCGAAATGCCCGACGCGGCGCGTCGCGACGTGCGGTGTCGGTGTTCGGTGGGGCCTGGGAGGCGAACGGGTCAGCCGGTTACTCTGCGCGCGCAGGTCGAACTCGGCGACCACTTCGTCCCGCTAGCTGGGTGCGAGGCACGTTCAGTGCGCGCACTGAACGTGTGCGTGTGCGACTCGGCCGCTTGTGGGACATCCTGCGTGGTCAGGCTTGGGTGGCGCCGTCTCAATGCTGCGTGGTCGGCCAGATCCTCGGCCAGGAACTCTCGGAGCAGATCCACTGCCTGCACGACCTTTTGGCTGCGCAGCGAGCTGAAGACGTTGCTCTTGACGCGGCGCATCGTCACGATGCCTCCCTCGCGCGGGATGGTGTGCGTTGGGCTGGCAGATGCCGGTTTGCTCGCAGAGTTCTCCGACGCACAGTTCACGGTCGGAGGGCGTTCCGGTCGCCGAGGGTGTCGACGAACCTGTTCAAGCAGCCGATCGTGAACCGGTGGCGGAGAATGCAGAGGCCGGGGCCGTCAGCCGCGGACGAGTCTCCCCGCTCGGCAAGTTTGCACGTCCAGAACCCAGGCGGGCGCCACCGTGGTCGGCCGCCAAATCGGCGATCACGACGCGGCGGGTAGGCGAAGGAGCATGCGAAAGACCGGTGTGGCCGTCGTGGCATTCCAATCCTCGGCGGAAAGGAGTGACGAGTCCGCCCTCGAGAAATGACTGGCACCACCGACGGCAATCCCGGCGTGATCGAATCCTTCGAGCCGCTGGGATATGAGCCGCCGAGCGGCCCGTCTCCGGGAATCATTGACCCATTGTGCTCGACAATGGAACCGGGAAACCGGGGGCCGCTCTAGCTGGTGGTGACCGTGTTCTCGGCTCCAGCGAGCGCGGAAAGAGATTCTGTTCCGATTGGTTCGGCCGGCAACATCGGAACGATCGCATACCGGCTGTGTGTCCGAGTGATGGTGTCGATCTCGTCCCGCTCGGTGAACGACCTTTGCTGGAGCAGTTCCGATGTCGGGTTTGCTGCAGCGAGGGAGTTGTTGACCACCCAGGCCCACGGCTCGATCCCGGCGCGTTGCAGGTCGGCCTGCAACCCTTCGGCTTCGAGGCGCGGGGTGGTTTCGGCGAGCGTGACGAGCAGGACCTTCGTCTCTTCCGGGTTCTGCAGCCGCATCAGCGGGGTGGTGAAGTTTGTGTTGTCACCCATCTGCCGGGCGATCTCCCGGTGATACGAGCCGGTGGCATCGAGGAGCAACAGGGTGTGCCCGGTGGGGGCGGTGTCGACGACGACGAACTTCCGCCGGGATTCGTGGATGACCCGGGAGAACGCTTGGAAGACAGCGACTTCCTCGGTGCACGGCGAGGCCAGGTCCTCGGCGAGGGTGGCCCGACCTTGTTCGTCCAGTGCTGCACCCTTGGTGGCCAGAACCCGGTCCCGGTACTGCGCGGTGGCGACGGCGGGGTCGATCCGCGACACCTGCAGGCCGTCGAGGTTCCCGGCGAGGGTGTCGGTCAGATGCGCGGCCGGGTCGGTGGTGGTCAGGTGCACCTGGTGGCCACGCTGGGCGAGGGCGACGGCGATCGCGGCGGCGAGGGTGGTCTTGCCGACCCCGCCCTTGCCCATGCACATGATCA
Organism: Rhodococcus sp. A14; assembly: GCF_011603105.1. NCBI lineage: Bacteria > Bacillati > Actinomycetota > Actinomycetes > Mycobacteriales > Nocardiaceae > Rhodococcus > Rhodococcus sp. A14. Next base: position 5,892 of record NZ_JAAOQS010000119.1, read on the forward strand.
GCCCGTGATCGGCGTCGGCGAGTTCGTCGATCAGGGCGGACAGCGGCGCATCCGGCAACGGTGCCGCATCCTCGGCGAGGGCCTGGGGTGTCGGGGCAGGGTGCGGGGTGAACAGGTTCTCGAGTGCGCTGATGCCGACCATGTTGGTGGCCTTGAGCTCGATCTCGTCGAGCGGCAAGGTGCGCAGTTCGCGGGGAAGATCATCGAGGGCGGCCTGTTCGCGGTCGCGGATCGCGGCGGCGAGTTGGTCGCAGTCCTCGGGGGTGGGGAGGACACCGTTGACGACGACGTGCTGGTGGGTGAGCCCGATGTCGGCGAGTTCGGTGTAGGTGCGGGCGATCTCGGCGAGCGGGGCGCTCTGGGCGCGGGTGACCAAGACCAGGCGGGTGCGCTGAGGATCGGCGAGGGCGGCGACGGCGTCGGCGTAGATGGTGCGCTGCTTCTCGAGCCCGGACATCGGGCCCAGGCAGGAGGCGTCGCCCTTGCCGGCGCTGAGGAAGTCGGTCCACGACCCGGGCAGCTGCAGCAGCCTGATGGTGTGCCCGGTGGGGGCGGTGTCGAAGAGCACGTGGTCGAAGTCTGCAAGGGTGTCGTGGTCGGTGAGCAGGGCGGTGAACTCGTTGAACGAGGCGATCTCGGTGGTGCACGACCCGGACAGCTGCTCGGTGATCGACGCCAGCTCCTTCTCCGGCAACAAACCCCGCACCGGTCCGACGATGCGTTCGCGGTAGGCGTCGGCGGCCTGCTCGGGGTCGATCTCGAGCGCCGAGAGCCCGGGCACGGTGAGGACTTCGGTGACGGTGTTGCCGATGGTCAGTCCGAAGACCTGCCCGACGTTGGAGGCGGGGTCGGTGCTCACCAGCAGCACCCGCTTGCCCGCGCGGGCAAGTGTGATGGCTGCGGCGCAGGCGATCGAGGTCTTCCCGACCCCGCCCTTACCGGTGAAGAACAGGAAGCGGGGCGGGGTGTCGAGAAACTTCATTGCGGGCAATGCCTTTCAGCAGCAGCTGGTGCTGCCGGTGTCGGTGGGGGAGCAGCAGGATCCGGCGTCGGTAGTGTCGGTGAGCCCGAGCATGGTGATGCCGGCCGGTGCGCCTGCGTCCGGGGTGTCGGTGCCGATGCCGGCCCACTTGGCGAGCTGGGTGCGGTCGGGGTAGCGGCCAGTCTGCGCGGTGACACCGTCGACGAGCACCAGGGGCAGTCCTTCGGATCCGGAGACCTGCAGGAACGCCTTGACGGGTTCGCGCTCGGCGAAGGCGAGCGGTTCGCTGGCCAGGTTGAACCGGGCGATGTCCCCGCCCTGGGAGCGGACCCAGTCCATGTCGGCGGAGAAGGTGACCAGACCCTGGTCGACGTCGTCGCCGCAGACGCCGGTGTTGCAGCACAGGGCGGGTTCGAAAATTTCGATGGTGCTCATGGTGTTCTCCTCGGCCGATCTCAGGACTGGTGGGTGGTGCGGAGTTGGGCGGCGAGCTGATTCACGCGGGCGGCGATGTCGTCGCGGACCAGCCGCATCCGCTCGATCCCGTCGATGCCGCGCTCGGACGGCTCAATGGTGTCCCAGTTCTCGAACCGGGTGCCGTCCACCGGGTCGACGTAGGCCTCGCGGCCGAGGATGACGACCACATCGACATCGCGGACCAGCTGCGGGTCGATCAGCTTCGGGGTCTCCCCGGTGATGTCCACTCCGACCTCGAGCAGCGACTCCGCCGAGAGGGCGTTCACGCTGTTGCCGGGTTTGGTGCCGGCCGAATACACCTCGACCGCGTCACCGGCGACCTTGCGCATCAGTCCGGCGGCCATCTGCGACTTGCCGCCGTTCTTCACGCACACGAACAACACGGAGGGCCTGCTCATCGTCTCGTTTCCGTCTCTCAGGCGGTGGCGGGGACGAGTTCGGCGATCAGCGCCTCGACCCGGCTCCGGATTTCGTCGCGGATCGGACGGACCGCGTCGACGCCCTTGCCGGCCGGGTCCTCGAGCGCCCAGTCGCGGTAGCTGACCCCGGGGAAGACGGGGCAGGCGTCGCCGCAGCCCATGGTGATCACCACGTCGGAGGTCTGCACGGCGTCCGGGGTGAGGATCTTCGGGGACTGGGCGGAGATGTCGATCCCGATCTCGGCCATGGCCTCGACGGCGGCGGAGTTGATGGTTGCGGCCGGGGCGGACCCGGCGGAGCGGACCTCGACCCGGTCACCGGCGAGGTGGGAGAGGAATCCGGCGGCCATCTGGGAGCGGCCGGCGTTGTGGACGCAGACGAACAACACGCTCGGGGTGGTGGACATGAAGAAGTCCTTTCGGTGGAACGGGAACGGAAGTCGGTGGGGCCCGACCGGTTCGGTCAGGCGGGGACGGTGGTGAGCTCGCGCAGCAGCTGGCGAACCCGGGTGCCGAGGTAGTGCGGGTGATCCGCGACGGGGTGTTCCGGTTGCGCCCGCTGGATTTGGAAGCGCAGTTCCTCATCGAGCGGATCGGACATCAGGACTCCTTCGTCACGGATGCGGAGGCGGAGGCGTCGGTGAAACCAGCGGAATGCGAGAACCGGTTGCGCAGCGCCAGGGACACATAGACGAGCCCGACGAGAACGGGGACCTCGATCAGCGGTCCGACGACACCGGCCAGGGCCTGCCCGGAAGTGGCGCCGTAGGTGGCGATGGCTACGGCGATGGCGAGTTCGAAGTTGTTGCCCGCGGCGGTGAACGCCAGGGTGGTGGTGCGTTCATACCCGAGGCCCATGGCCGCGCCGAGGGCGTAGCCGCCGCCCCACATGATCGCGAAATAGGCGAGAAGCGGGATCGCGATCCGGACGACGTCCCACGGCTGGGAGGTGATCTGCTCACCTTGGAGAGCGAAGAGGATCACGATCGTGAACAGCAGGCCGTACAGCGCCCAGGGCCCGATCTTCGGGATGAACTTGGTTTCGTACCAGGTACGACCCTTGGCTTTTTCGCCGAAGCGGCGGGTGAGGTAGCCGGCGAGCAGGGGGATGCCCAGGAAGATGAGCACCGACTTCGCGATCTGCCACGGCGAGGTGTCGATGGTGGTCTGCTCGAGGCCGAGCCAGCCGGGCAGCACGGACAGGTAGAACCAGCCGAGCACGGCGAACATGATCACCTGGAACACCGAGTTGATCGCGACCAACACGGCGGCGGCCTCGCGGTCACCGCAGGCGAGGTCGTTCCAGATGATGACCATGGCGATGCAGCGGGCCAGGCCGACGATGATCAGACCGGTGCGGTACTCGGGCAGATCCGGCAGCAGCAGCCAGGCCAGGGCGAACATCAGGGCGGGTCCGAGCACCCAGTTCAGCACCAGTGATCCGATGAGCAGCTTGCGGTCGCCGGTGACGGTGTCGAGTCGGTCGTAGCGGACCTTGGCGAGCACCGGGTACATCATGATCAGCAGGCCGAGGGCGATCGGCAGCGAGATGCCGTCGATCTCCACCGCGGACAGGGCATCACCCAGGCCGGGAATCATCCGGCCGAGGAGCAGTCCGGCGACCATGGCGACGCCGATCCACACCGGCAGGAACCGGTCCAGGGTGGAAAGTTTGCCGACGATGGCGGGGTGTTCGGTGGTCGAGGCCTTGCTCATGCCGGAACCTCCGTGGAGGTGCAGGTCTCGGACGGGACGACCGGTCCGCTCTCGGTCAGCAGCACAGCAGACAGTTGCTGCAGTGCCGACGGGATCACCCAGTAGTACACCCAGGTGCCGCGACGCTCGCAGTCCAGCAGTCCGGCGGCGCGGAGAACCTTCAGATGATGCGAGATCGTCGGCTGCGACAGGTCGAACGACTCGGAGATGTCGCACACGCAGGCCTCACCACCGGCGTGGCTGGCGATCAGGCTCAGCAGGCGCAGGCGCACCGGATCGCCGAGCGCCTTGAACATCCGGGCCAGATCCCCGGCCCAGTCCTCGGTCAAGGGTTCACGTACCAGCGGCGAGCAGCACGCGCCACCGTCCGACGATTCCTGATTCGACATACGTCGATATTGACAGATGTCGAATCAGGGTGCAACGCGTAGGACGGCCGGGGCGCGGATCAGGCCGAGCGTGTACTACTCGGCACGTCCGGACGGGAAGTGCACCGACCCGTCATTCCCGATGCAACCACCCTGGACGGGGCCGCTGCCGAAGAAGACGCCGTTGAGTTGCCCGCTGCCTCCGGGGGGATTCGATCCGACTCCCGCGCCGCCGACGCCGATCGCCCCACACTGGTAGCTGTTGTTGTCCATGGGGTGGTCGTTGTGGACGTGAAGCTGTGTGCCGGGGGTGTTCGGGTCTCCATGAAATGCCGGTGCCGCCGTAGCGACGCCCGAACCGAGCGCAAAAAAGGCGGCGATCGCAGCCGATGTAATCGCCGTGCGCAATGCGAACGTGTTCATCTGATGTCACCTTTGATTCGATTGTCGCCCGGCTTCTCACCGGTCGATGATTCTCGGGTTACACATGATTTCGGTGTATCCGTTTTCCAGATGAAACAATTATGGTCCGAGCCGTTGGCGGAAATCACCCCTTCGAGCGGCTTATCGGTGTTTCCAGCGCGACGTCCGCGGCCGCTCGCCGTCGCCGACGAAGCCCTGGTTGTGACCGCGTGCGTGCCGCCGCACCGAAACCACGTGACCCCGAGGGGTTCACGTGGGAGTTCCGGACGACCGCTAGCGTTGGAGTGCCCGACATCCGTACGTCCGAGGGGAAACTGCCACGCATGACCGGTGACGAGATTTCGGAAGGCAACGACGCGCACCCGACCGCGACGCCACAGTTGCGCCGCCGGTTGGGGGTGTTCGACTCGGTGATGATCGGCCTCGGGTCGATGATCGGGGCGGGGATCTTCGCCGCGCTGGGGCCCGCCGCGTCCGCAGCCGGAGGCGCGCTGCTCGTCGGGTTGGCCGTGGCCGCGGTGATCGCGTACTGCAATGCCCACTCCTCGGCCCGGCTCGCGGCGCTGTACCCGCAATCCGGTGGAACCTACGTCTACGGCCGCGAACGCCTGGGACCGTTCTTCGGATATCTGGCGGGCTGGGGTTTCGTGGTCGGGAAGACCGCCTCGTGTGCCGCGATGGCCCTGACCGTCGGCGCCTACGCTTGGCCCGGCCGCGAGCATCTCGTCGCGGTCGCCGCCGTCGCCGCCATCACCGCGGTGAACTACCTGGGTGTGCAGAAGTCCGCGCTGGTCACCCGGGTCATCGTGTTCGTGGTGCTCGCCGTCCTCGCCGTGGTCGTCGTCGTGTGCCTGACCGGTTCCGACACCGGCTTCGACGGCCTCGCGATCACCTCGGGTCACGGCGTGGCCGGAGTCCTGCAGGCCGCCGGCCTGCTGTTCTTCGCGTTCGCCGGGTACGCCCGGATCGCCACGCTCGGCGAGGAGGTGAAGGACCCGGCCCGGACCATCTCCCGGGCGATCCCCATCGCTCTGGCGATCACACTCGTCGTGTACCTGTGCGTCGCGGTCGCCGTCCTGCAGGCTCTCGGCGCCGACGCACTCGCTGCCGCGACGGATCCACTCGCGCAGGCCGTTGCCGCTGTGGGGTTCGGCGGCCTCGAGCCGGTGGTCCGGGTGGCTGCGGTGGTCGCCGCGCTCGGCTCACTGCTCGCCCTGATCCTCGGGGTGTCACGGACCACGTTCGCGATGGCACGGGACGGCCATCTGCCACGTCTGCTCGACGCCGTCCACCCCCGGTTCGCGGTGCCCTATCGGGCCGAGTTGGCCGTCGGTGTGGTGGTGGCCCTCCTCGCCGCGACCGCGGATCTGCGCGGCGTCATCGGGTTCTCCTCGTTCGCGGTGCTGGTCTACTACCTGATCGCCAACGCATCGGCCTGGACCCTGTCTGCGAAACCGTGGTCGCGGCTGGTGGCCGTCGTCGGCGCCGTCGGATGTGTCGTTCTCGCCGCGTTCCTCCCCCTGGCCTCGGTGATCTCGGGCGTGATCGTCCTCGGAGTCGGGTCCGCGATCTACGGGATCCGTTCGTCCCGCCGGGCCTGACTGTCGAGAATGTACTGCGACCCCGCACAGCATTTCGACGATCTTCCGACGGCAATTCGCCTCGGGCAGTCGTCTCGCGTGGGAGTCTTCAACGACTATCCCAGCGCCGGGAGAAGGTGAGAATGTTCGTCCTGGTCCGGCATTCCCATGCGGGCGAGAAGAAACAGTGGCACGGCCCCGACGTCGAGCGTCCGCTGAGCCCGCTCGGGCATAAGCAGGCCCACGGTCTCGTCGCGGCGCTGAGCGGCATCGAGATCGAGACACTGCTCTCCAGTCCCACTACCCGTTGTCGCCAGACCCTGCTGCCGCTCGCGCAGGCGCGCGGTCTGCCCATCCACGACGAACCGCTGCTGGCACCGGACGCACCCCCCGACGAACTGTTCGCCGCGCTACACAGACCCGACGCCGACCGGGCGGTTTTCTGCACCCACGGGGAGATCCTCAACGCGCTGGCCGAGTTCGCGCAGTCGCGCGGAATACCGGGCCTCCCTCCCTCGGGCGCGACCGCGAAAGGGGGCGTGTGGTTCGTCGACTGCGGTGCAGGTCCGCCTCCGGCGCTGCGGTACCTCGCGCCGATTCCGACCGGCTGACCTCGACTTCTAGGCCGACGCGAGCCGGGCGGCGTCCTCCCGGGCCTGCCGCGCATTCTGCAGTTCCAGGCCGTACAACAGGCCGAATGTGAAACCGTTCTCGCCCGGTGTCGTGCCGGCGCGGGCACCGAGCGTCCGGAGCGTCTCCGCCGCGACGACGCTGTCCTGGTGCTCGCCGAGGACCGTCTGCATCTTCTTGAACCGTGCCGCCTTCTTCTTTGCCGACTTTCTCCCCAGAATCGGTGCGGCCAGTTCGGCGGCGTAGCGGGCCCGTTTGGCGGCCTTCCGCGCGCGGTGCAGGGCGGCATCGTCGTCGCCGGTAGCCGCGGTGGCGACGCGTGTGAGCGCTTTGCGTTCGGCTTTCCGCACCAACTTGTCGATCACGCGGGGATCGTCGCCGGCCTCGGCAGTCAGCGGTGGCGTGGTGCGCCACCGCGCCAGCGTGGCCAACAGTGCACGGTAGCGGTCACCGTCGAGCGCATCCATCACCTCTTTTCTCCGACGGAGTTGCTCGGCGAGCAGATCGTTCTCGATGCGCGCGGCGACCGGGCCCATCACCAGTTCGGAAGGCAGGGCCGCGAGGGCGTCCGCGAAGCGTGCGCGTTGCACCTGCCGATCCCGCACCTCCCCGAGCAACCCGGCGTACCACGACAGTTCCGCGTCGAGTTCTGCCCGCGCGGTCTGATCGAACAGACGCCCGAATACCCGCAGCGTGCTGCGGAAACGCCGTATTCCCACGCGGGTGGGATGGACCGGGTCCAGTCCACGACGCAACCACACGTCGCCGGCCACGATCGCCTGGACCTGGGCATCCAGGTAGTCGACGAGCACCGCTTCCACTGTCGTCCGGGGCGTGTCGCCGCCGTCGACCGCGAGGTGCGCGGCGCTGAGCACCCGGCTGAGCTTCGACGGATACCGCGACGGCTGCGCTCCCCGGCGGGTGAGGCGTTTACCGATCTTCCCGAGCAGTTTCTCGTCCCCGGCATCGCCGAGTTCGACCTCCACCTCCCGCCACTCGCTCAGGACTGCGCGATCGCCGGCGACGGCACCGCGCACGCTGTCGTCGGCCACTTCCGCCAGCAGACGGTCGTCCCGGTCGAGGAGTCGCTGCGTGCGTCGCACGGTTTTCAGCGTCGCCACCGGGTGCACGGGTTTGCCCAGTGCGACACCCGCAATCATGGTCGCCAACTCGTCGGGAACCGCGTCACTCTCGCCCGGAGGCATCCGAATCTCGGTGCGGGCTTTGTCGGCGGGGACCTTCAATTGCCATCCCACATCGGCATCCCCGCTCCGGCGGCGGAACGTGATCTTCTGACGGAGCAGATCGCGGTCATCCGTGTCGAAGTAGACGCTGTTCAGATTGACCGTGCCCTGCTCGATCCGTCCCCCGGCAGGTATCACGTCCTCGAGATCCGGCAGGACGAAATCGAGCCCAACCTCGTACTTGTCTTCCCGCTCGCGCTGCGTCGACACCATGGACCCAGTCTGCACCCACAACGGCCGTCCCGGTCTCCGGCGCGCGATCGGCACGGAGTGCAGTTAATCTGTCAGCGGTGCAATTGTCGATCGCACCTCGTCGCCGGAGCCGAGCATTGCGAAAATCTGTCCGCAACTAGTTCTTTCACGCGGTCCATCGGGTCGCCCGCATTCCCAGTGCCCTGACTGTGCTCGGTCTTCCAGAGGGGGATGACTCCGCATGTGCACACCGAACAGGCATCACGACCTCGCGCACCCCGCACCGGGACTCGACTGGATAACGAGGGCTCGGTGTCGAGAAGGAGACCCGGATCGGCTATTCGTCACAGGCGCCGCGCAACGCAAGGCCGCCGCCCTGTGCCGGCACTGTCCGGTGCTGATCGAATGCGGTGTGTACGCACTCGACAATCGAATCGAATTCGGCATCTGGGGTGGGATGACGGAACGTCAGCGCCGTGCACTACTCGTGGCGTATCCCGGGGTCCGCTGGTCCGAGCGCTTCACGAGCCCTCCACCTGTCGGGTGAGGAATGATCGATCCTCGTCACGAGGAAAGACGTACCGATGGATAGTCAAGAAGTTCGAGTTTAGTCCTCAGTACGGTTACACCCTGGTGGGCCATGCCATAGCGTTCCTCTCATCAACTGGCGAGTGCGATGCCGCCGCGGTCTCGTACTCCCGGGACGTCTATCGAGAGGAACACCATGACGACCACCGAGAACATCGTCGAAACCCGCCCCGCCCCCTTCACCTGGGCACAGTCCGCCCAGTACAGCCAGGGCGCCAAGGCCGGGGAGCTGGTGTTCACGTCCGGTCAGGCCGGCTACGACGACGCCGGCAACCTCGTCGATGGCGGCTTCGAGGCCCAGGCACGCCAGGTGTTCCGCAACATCGAAAAGATCCTGCACCAGCACGGCGCCTCGATGTCGTCGGTGGTCAAGCTGACCGCCTACCTGCGCAACCGCGACGACTTCGACGCATTCAAGAAGGTCCGCGCCGAATTCTTCTCCAGCCCATACCCGGCGGTGACCGCGGTGCAGAACTCGTTCCTCGTCGAGGGCATGCTTTTCGAGGCGGACGCTGTCGCCGTGGCCGGTGCCCAACGGGTACTCGCCGACACCGACGCCAGCTAGCTCCCGGCAGAACTCCGACCCTTTCCACCACCAGTACAGAACTGGGATTCCATGTCTGACAGGCTTTTTCCGACCCTGTTCTCCCCGCTGCAGGTCGGTGACGTCACCCTGAAGAACCGGATCTTCTCCTCCGGTCACGACACCGTGATGGTGCACGACGGCGCGGTCACCGACCAACTCGTCGAATACCACCGCGCCCGGGCAGCCGGCGGCGCCGGGCTGATCATCATGCAGGTCGCCGGTATCCACGAGACCGCGCGGTACACCTACCACGTGCTCATGGCCACCGACGACAGCTGCATCGAGGGATACCGGCGCGTCGCCGAGGCCGCTCACGAGCACGGGTGCGCCGTGTTCGGCCAGGTGTTCCACCCGGGCCGGGAGATCATGGAATCCCAGGACGGCGCGCTTCCGGTCGCGTATGCCCCGTCGGCGGTCCCGAACGAACGATTCCGGGTCATGCCCCGGCCGATGTCCCAGGCGATGATCGCCGAGGTCGTGGCCGGATACGCGGCCGGAGCGCGCCGCCTCCAACGGGCCGGACTCGACGGCGTCGAGATCGTCGCCAGCCACGGCTACCTGCCCGCCCAGTTCCTCAACCCGGAACTGAACCTGCGCACCGACCAGTACGGCGGCGACCTCGACAATCGGATGCGGTTCCTGCGCGAGATCGTTTCGGCCGTCCGAGAGGCGGTCGGACCGGGGTTCGCGGTCGGCGTCCGCGTGTCCGGCATCGAGCACTCCTCCGTGGAGGACGAGCCCACCGACATCGTGGAGGTGTGCCGCAGGCTCGACGCGGACGGGCTGCTGGACTTCCTGAACGTCACCGAGGGCACGTCCGCCAGCCGGTCCGGGTCGTTGCATATTGTTCCGCCGATGAGCGAGGAGGCCGCCTACACTGCACCCGCCGCCGCGAAGATCAAGGCGGCGGTGTCGATTCCGGTGCTCGTCGCCGGGCGGATCAACCAGCCGCAGGAAGCCGAGATCGTCGTCGCCAAGGGGCAGGCGGACGCCTGCGCGATGACCCGCGCCCTGATCTGCGACCCGGACATGCCGGCCAAGGCGCAGGCCGAGCGGCCGGACGACATCCGGGCCTGCATCGGGTGTAACCAGGCGTGCATCGGTCACTTCCAATCCGGCTACCCGATCTCGTGCATTCAGCGCCCGGAGACCGGACGCGAACGCGAGTTCGGCACGCTGGTGATCACCCCGAAGCCGAAGGACGTCATGGTCGTAGGCGGCGGGCCCGCCGGGATGAAGGCGGCCGTGGTCGCCGCCCAGCGCGGTCACCGGGTGACCCTGTACGAGGCCAGTGGTCGAGTCGGCGGGCAGGTGTTGCTGGCCGAGCGGCTTCCCGGTCGGTCCGAGTTCGGTGGCGCAGCAACCAATCTGCAGTCCGAACTCGACCGCTACGGGGTCATCGTGAAAACCCGCGTCGAGGTGGATGCGGCGATGATCACCGCGGAACGTCCCGACCACGTCATCATCGCGACCGGCGCCACCCCGTATCGGCCGCCGCTCGAGCTGGACGGGGACATGCCGGTATTCGAGGCGTGGGATGTGATCGGCACGGGCGGCGGCAACACCCCCAAGGGTGAGATCGTCGTGGCGGACTGGAGGGGCGACTGGACCGGGCTCGGGGTCGCGGAAATGCTCGCCCGGGAGGGGCGCAAGGTGACCCTGTGCGTCAACGGCTACGCGGCCGGTGAAAACCTGCAGCAGTTCACCCGTATCGCGATGCTGCGGGCGGCTACCGAGGCGAAGGTTCGGGTGATCCCACACGCACGCCTGTTCGGAGCGGACGACGACACCGTCTACCTGGTCAACACCCTGACCGGCGAACCGATCATCCTCGACGGCGTCGACGGACTCGTCCTCGCCCTCGGTCACCAGCAGAACGACGCCCTGCTCGCCGAGGTCGAATCCACCGATATCCCGTTCACCGGAGTCGGTGACTGCCTCGCTCCGCGCACCGTCGAAGAGGCCGTCCTCGACGGGCTCAAGGCCGCAACTGCCCTCTAGAAGTCCCGGCCCAGGTCGGCTGATGTGGAAACGAACCTCCGGTGGGGGGTGGGTCTCGAAGGCCCGCACCCTGCCGGAGGTTCTTCCGAACGCGAGAGTGGTCCCCGTTCAGTCGGTGAGCGCGCTCGCGTGGGCGCGTGCGCGAAGCGCCAGCCACAGCATCGCGATGTCCGATGATGCCTTCAGGTTTCGTCCTGTCACGGACTCGATCTTCCGGAGCCGAAAAGCCAGGGACTGCCGGTGGATTCCGAGCCGATCGGCAGTCACGGTCCAACTTCGGTTGTGTGCGAGGAAAGTTTCGAGGGTCTCGACGAGGTGCGAGTCGTGGCCCCGGTCGTAGAGGAGGAGATCGCCGAGGATTGCGTCGGTGGCATGCCGGGCGTCGGTTCGGGTGCGCGGCACGAACAGTGGCGCATCGGTGGAGTACCGGGCGACGGGTACACCGGTTGATCGGGCGGTGTCCAAGGCCCAGCTCGCCTGACGGGCGCTGTCCGAGATCTGTCCGATCGCGGTAGCCGAGGGCGACACTCCCATCGCCCGGGTCTTTCCGCTGAGCACGTCGATGGTCTCGGAACACCTTCCGGTGGGGAGCAGCATGTAGGCGCGCTCGTCGAGTATGGCGGTCACGTTCGGAACGCCGCGGTCTCCCGCTATCGTCCTGGCAGCGGGAAGGAAGTCGATATCGAAGCTCAACACGGTCCACTCCGGCGCGGACAGGTCGAATTCTTCGAGGAGTGGTGTAACGGCTTCGGGTGCGTCGGAGCCGGCGAGGATTCGCCGCAGCAGGCCTTCACCGACTTCGTCGGCGTACTCCCGCTCCCTGGTGACTTTTTCGACTTCGACGCCGATCAGGCTCCGCACGTGCAGCAATGCAAAGGCATCGACATCCGTCGCCGGGCTTCCCTCCATGACCAGCATGCATTTGCGGTGAGTGGGGAGCGCATGGGCGGTCATCACGTAGTCCGCACCTTCTCCGAGCGTGAGGTGGGCGGGGAGGCGGTCGAGGGTCCCGGCGACGCGCGACGTCAATGACCGGATGGTTGCGTCGGACAGTGGATTGTCCGTGGGAAGAACGTCGGTACCGTGCTCGACGTCGACGACGTGCAAGGTGTATTGAAGTTCCCGAGACAGCCTGACCAGGAGACTCGTCTCCGCCAGTGAGGTTGAGCGTGCGTGTTCGTAGAGTCGGCTCAGTCGTGCGACCCTGCTGACTTGAACGCTCTGACTCGCCAGGGCCACGGTCCGTCCGATGGCCGCGAACGGGGTGGTGTGGCTGCACCGAAGGATGGGGAAGTTCAGTCTGTCGGCATTGGCCAGCATTGCGGCCGTCAGCGGTGGCGCTGTCACATCGTCTCCGATGATGACGCCCGCCAATCCTTTTTCGTGGAGGCGTTCGACGAACGTGCACTGTGCCCGTTCGTCCGACGGCACACACAAACCGGCAGTCATCAGCAGCTCGTCCGCTCCCAGCCAGTCCCAGGGGTCGAGTTCCGAGGTGTGCGCCCACACAATCCGTCGGTCGAGTCCCCCCATGCCGGCAACGGCAGCGCACCCGAGCTGATCCATCGCGATGAGGTCACCGACGGTGAGTCTCGACATTGTCTTCCTCTCGTCTCGCGGGCGGGTGGGCCGTAGTGCGCTGTAATGGGCGCTACGAGGGTCAGTTCTGGCCGGTACTGATCCGGCGGGTGATCAGTGCCATCCAGAAGTCGGCGATGTCGGCGGAGCTCTTCACGCTCCGGCCGGTCAGACCCTCGATCTTGCGAAGTCGGTATCCGAGTGTCTGACGATGAATGACAAGTTTTTCCGCAGTTGCCGACCAGTTTCGGTCCATGGACAGGAATACATCGAGAGTCTCGATGAGATCACTGTGATTGGCCGCGTCGTAATCGATGACCTTCCCCAGCACTGTCCGCGTCGCGAAATGTGCTTCGGTCAATGTGCGGGGAAGAAACAGGGGTGCCGCGGTCGAATACTCCGCAAGACCGCCGCCGGCCGCACGCGCGGCCTGGAGAGCCCACCGGGCCTGACGAACGCTGTCCGGCACCCGCCCAGTCGTCGCGTTCCGTGCCGACATGCCCATCGAATCGATGTGGTGGTCGAGGAGATCCGCCGCTAGGTCGGCGTCGGCGCTGGGGACCATCAGATAGCCCTCCTCCCCCGCGGAACACGACAGGTAGGGGAATCCGCGGTCTCCGATGAGCGTGCGAGCGGTCTGGAGGTGAGTGGCGTCGAATCCGATGACGCACCAGTCCGTATCGGCCAATCCCAGTTGCCCGAGCCGGGGGGTGGCGGCATCCGCGCTGATCGATCCGGTGATCATGTGCTCGAGCAGCTCCGCCCGCACGGTATCGGTGCGTTCGCGTTCGCGGGTCACGCGCTCTACTTCCACGCCGACCAGACTCTGAGCGTGTAGCAGCACGAAGGCATCGACTTCGAGGTCGGTGTTCCCGGCCGCGACGAGCATGCACTTGCGGTGGGTGGCGAGGGGGAATGCCGTCGCCGTGGTTCCGGCACCGGTCTCGATCGCCATTCTCGGCGGAAGACGGTCGAGGCGGCCGTCGACGCGGGTGCGAAGCTGATCGATGAGTTCGTCGTCCAGCGGGTGTGCATCACGGAGCACCTCGCTGCCGAGCTCGACATCAACGACATGGAGTTGGTGTCCGAGTTCCGCCGACAGTCGATCGAGCAGCGATGTCTCGTCCTCTGGCGCCGCGTGCGTAGCGTCATAGAGCCGGCTCAGGCGGGCGATTCGACTGACCTGGACGCTCTGGGCTGCGATGGCGACGGTGCGGCCGATCGCCGCAAAGGGGGTGGCGTGACCGACCGACAGAACGGGGAAGCTCAGGTCGTCGGCTTCGGAGAGCATGTCTGGCGTGAGCGGGGGTGCTTGCAGGTCGTCGCCGATCGCGATACCGGCCAAACCTGCCTCGCTGAGACGTCGAATGAACTGCGTTTGTCCGTCAGCCGCTGCCGGCAGGCTCATCCCGGTGGTCAACAGTAGGTCGTCGGCACTGAGCCAGTTCCACGGATCGGGCAACTCGCACACGTGCGCCCACACCACAGCCCGTCCTGCACCGGCCTCGCCGGCGACCACGCTGCACGCAAGTTGCCTCATGGCTACCAAGTCGCCGATTGTCAGGTTCGACACGAATCACTCCCGGTATCTCACGCCGGTACAAACATCGCCGGCAGAATTATACGTCCGTATGACTCCTCGGCCGCCCGTCAGGGGATGAGCACGACGGAACCGGTCGTCTTCCGGTCCTCCAGGTCCCGGTGCGCGTCGGCGGCGCGTTCGATCGGGTACTGAGCGCCGACACGGACGGTCAGCGAACCGTCCGCGATGGCCCCGAACACTTCTCCTGCCCGCCATGTCAGTTCCTCGCGGGTGCGGACGTAGTGCGCGAGGGTGGGACGAGTGAGGAATAGTGAACCTGCGGGATTGAGCCGCTGCGGGTCGAACGGCGGCACCAGGCCGCTCGCCGCGCCGAAGAGTGCGAGGGTGCCACGGATCCGAACGGAGGCGAGGCTCGCGTCGAAGGTAGCTACGCCCACACCGTCGTAGGCGGCGGCGACACCCTCGCCGTCGGTGAGTTCGCGTACCCGAGCGGCGATGTCGTCGTCGTAGCGGAGAACCTCGACCGCGCCGGCCTCCCGCGACAACGTCTCCTTCGCGTCCGACGAGACGGTGGTGATCACTCGCGCACCGAGTTTCGTCGCGAGTTGGGTCAGCAGCAGTCCCACTCCACCGGCACCGGCGTGGACCAACACGGTGTCGCCGGACTGCACCGGGTACGTCGAGTACGCCAGGTAATGGGCGGTCAGGCCCTGCGCCAGTGCGGACGCCGCCTGCGGCGCAGGAACGCCCTCCGGCACCGCGATCGCGATTTCGTTGGGCACCACCACCTTCTCGGCGTAGTTGTCCGTCGCGCCGCACCAGGCGACGCGGTCGCCGGGGGCGAAGTCGCGGACGTCGGCGCCGACGGCCTCGACGACGCCGGACCCCTCGTCGCCGGGAACGTACGGCAGCGGGTGCGGGTACACGCCGGTCCGGAAGTAGGTGTCGATGAAGTTGACGCCGATCGCGTCGGTTCGGACGAGAAGATCGGTTGGCCCGGGCTCGGGATCGGGAATCTCGGTGAGTTCGAGGACTTCGGGGTGGCCGAGGCGGGCGACCTGAATTGCGCGCATGCGCCATGTCTACACGCTGTGACGAATTTGAACACACCGACCATGGGGTGAATTTCGCTCGGTGACTTCTTCGTCGCGCTGCGGAGACGGCTGCGGCCTGCGCCGCGAACAGCGCACGCCTCCGCCGCACTTGCCGGGCGGTCAAATGCCGCGGCACCGATCCCGGCGGTGTACGAAATGAGGTATTGACGCCCACGCATTTCACCTCTTACAGTGTTGTTCAACACATGAACTAAGCGTTCAAAAAGTGAACGGAGATAGACAATGGCGTCTCAGCGCATGCGACTTTTTGCTTTCGACTACCAGGGCCCGGCGCACCTGTCGGCCGGCCTCTGGCGGCACCCGAAGGATCAGGGCGCGAACTACACGAACCTCGCCTACTGGACCGAGTACGCCAAGCTGCTCGAAGAGGCCCGATTCGACGGCATCTTCTTCGCCGACAACGTCGGCTACCACGACATCTACGAGGGCACCGTCGACGCGGCCCTCGCCGACGCCGCGCAGATCCCCGCGCAGGATCCGTTCATGGCCGTCTCCGCGATGGCCGCGGTGACGAAGAACCTCGGGTTCGGGTTGACCGGATCGACCTCGTACGAGCACCCGTACGCGCTGGCCCGCAAGTTCAGCACCCTCGACCACCTCACCGACGGCCGCGTCGGCTGGAACCTGGTGACCTCCTACTCCGACAGCGCCGCCCGCAATCTCGGTACCGGACAGCAGGTTCCGCACGACGAGCGGTACGACATGGCCGCCGAGTACCTCGAGGTCTGCTACAAGCTGTGGGAGGGGTCCTGGCAGGACGACGCGGTCGTCCGGGACGCCGAGCGCGGCATGTACATCGATCCGAGCCGGGTGCACAACATCGAGCACAAGGGCAAGTACTTCTCCGTTCCCGGATTCGCGCTGTGCGAGCCGTCCCCGCAGCGCACCCCGGTGATCTTCCAGGCCGGCGGCTCGTCCAAGGGTCGCGCCCTCGCCGCCGCCAGCGCCGAGGCGGTGTTCGTCAACGCCGTGTCCATCCCGGCGCTGAAGAAGCAGGTCGACGGCCTGCGCACCCTCGCCGCCGAGGCCGGCCGTGACCCGCAGAACGTCAAGGTCCTGCAGATGCTCAACGTTGTCTGCGCACCGACCGACGAACAAGCCCACGCGAAGTACGAGAGCTACCGCAAGCTGGTCAGCTACGCCGGGGCGATGGCCCGCTACAGCGGCTGGACGGGATTGGACATGTCCCAGTTCGACCCCGACGTGCCGCTCAAGCACGTCAAGACCAACGCCGGGCAGACCATGGTCGACTTGTTCTCGAAGATGGATCCGGACAAGGAGTGGACCCCGCGCGACATCGCCGAATTCATCGGTATCGGCGGCACCGGCCCCACCATCGTCGGCTCCCCCACCACCGTCGCCGACGAGCTGACCCGGTGGATGGACGAAACCGGTATCGCCGGCTACAACTTCGGGCACGCGGTCAAGTACCAGGACATGGCGGACTTCATCGAACTGGTCGTCCCCGAGCTGCAGCGCCGCGGCACCGTGTGGAGCGAATACGAAGGCTCGACCCTGCGCGAAAAGCTGTACGGCAAGGGTGCCGTCCGGCTTCGCGACGATCACCCCGGTCTCCGCCTCGGCAACCGCACCGTCGAAGCCGTCTGATATCGGTCACCCCGACGTGACCTCACCGACCGGAAAAAGGACACCCATGCAGACCACCGAACTCCACGATGTCGCGACCACCCTGCGTACCGCACGTGTGAACGGTGCACCGATCACCGCACCGACCAAGACCTGGCCCGCCCTCGACGCGGATTCCGCCTTCGCCGTCCAGCGCATCAACGTCGAGCACGCGATCGCAGGCGGTGACCGCCTGGTCGGGTACAAGCTCGGCAACATCGCGAAGGTCATGCAGGAAGCCTTCGGCCTCGGCCAGCCCGATTACGGATTCTTGCTGGCCAGCATCTTCGCCTACGAAGGCACCACCCTCGAACGGGAAAACTACATCGAGCCGTTCGTCGAACTCGAACCCGCCTTCGTGCTGAAGAGCAGTCTGCGCGGACCCAACGTCACGGTCGCCGATGTCATCAACGCCATCGACTACGCGGTGCCCGCCATCGAGATTATCGACTCCCGTGTCCAGAACTGGGCCATCAACCTTCCGGACACGCTGGCTGACAACGGATCCACCGGAGCGGTCATCCTCGGCGGCACCCCCCGCCGCATCACCGACCTGACCCTTCGCGACATGCGCGGCTCCCTGCACTTCAACGGGCGCGAGGTCATCACCGGCAACACCCGCAACATCCTCGGCAATCCCCTCGCCGCGGTCGCCTGGCTGGTCAACCGCCTCGCTGCCTACGACGTCGAGTTCCAGGCCGGCCAGGTCATCCTCCCCGGCAGTTGCCTGCAGGCAGTGCCCATGAACCAGGCCGGCCGCTGGGTCGGTGAGTACGAAGGCTTCGGCGCCATCGAGTTCGACGTTTCCACCGCCACCAACTGACCCCCGTCTTGCCTGATCGACCCCACTACGAACACCCTTCGGGATCGTTCAGGCGAGCGGCACCCCTCGACGGAAACGCTGTGCACCGTCGAGTCGGTCCACGAGAAATCTTCGCGGGGAGAGCATTCCCCGCGGCAACACGTTCGTTCAGGAATCAGGAGCGCCTTCTTGACTGAACGAACTGCGCGGGTGCCTGACCTGATGTGTCGGCGTCAGGCACCCGCTCTCCACGTGCGACGCACCGCCGTACCCGGCCACGCCTGACTGCCGGTTACGGCGGTGCGTTTGTCGTAGGACTGCCGATGCCGTCGGTCGGCGCACTCCGCCGACCCTCGCGCGGCTTCGGACCCCCGCACCGTCGACCCCGAGAAACCGAATGAACATTATTGAGCATCCATCCGACCGTCCACCGGGCTGGGACTGGCGACATGAGGGATCGTGCCGCGGCACCGACACCGACATGTTCTTCACACCCGACGATCACGAACAGCGAACCATTCGCGCACGGCGCGAACGTCGCGCCAAACAGATCTGTCAGGACTGCCCCGTGCTCCCGCAATGCCGCAAGCACGCCCTTACCGCCGCAGAACGTTACGGCATCTGGGGCGGCATGTCCGAGACCGAACGCGCCCGCCTCGGCCGACGGCACACCCAGCGGCTTGCCCGCTGACATCCGCCACCGCGCCGCTGAACCATCCGTGTCGATCAGTGATGAACACGAGTACCGGTGGAATATCCGTAACGGCGGGCAGGATCGGCCCCGCCGCGACCGGTATCTCGGGTCACCGACGAATCAGACTGTTCCCCTGTCGAAGTCTGCGGTCCACACCTGACCGGGACTCGGCCAGTTTCGGACCGGACACGCCGAGCACCCCGTCCGCGGAACCTGGGTGCGGGTTCGCGGACGGGGTGCTCGGGTGGATTCTCGCTAGTCGGTGACGCCTTCTGCACGAGCAGCGGCGGCGACTGCCTCCGCGACAGCGGGGGCGACGCGAGGATCGAGCGGGCTGGGAACGATCTTGTCCACAGTCAGCTCGTCACCGACGACCGAGAGGATTGCCTCGGCGGCGGCGAGCTTCATGCCTTCGGTGATCCGGCGGGCACCGGCATCGAGCGCACCCCGGAACACACCGGGGAAGGCCAGCACATTGTTGATCTGGTTCGGGAAGTCACTGCGTCCGGTGGCCACGATCGCCGCATGCTTGCGGGCGATGTCCGGGTGGATCTCCGGGTCCGGGTTCGACAACGCGAACACGATCGAATCCTTGGCCATCGTCGCGATCAGCTCCTCCGGCACGGTG